>JALOQT010000081.1 GCA_025453375.1 Phycisphaerales bacterium
ATCCGGTCCTCGATCATCGCCTGGCGGTTGCCCGTCGAGGCGTTGAGCTCTTCCTGCATCTTGTCGATGCGCTTGCGGAGCGACTCGATCTGCTTGCGCTGCAGAGCCGCACGGACATCGAGCTGCTTGTCCATCACGCCGCGCAGCGTCGCACGGGAGGCCTCGATCTCCTCGGCCGGCGCACCGCGTCGGCGTGCTTCGACGACATCGCGTCCGGCCTTGAGGATCATCAGTGCGTTGCTCATCTCATCGACGCGCATCTGGAACTCTTCTGGGTCGCGCTGGCGGACGTTGTCCAACCCGCGAATGCGGGCCCCGAGGCCATCGATGAGTCGATCGGCCGCCGGCCCGTTCTGGCGAGCCAGTTCATCGATCTTGGCCATGATCTCGGGCTTGTGTTCGTTGATGAACGCGCGGACGCGCTGGCGATCCTCGGCGCTCAGCCGCGGGCCGCTCATCGGGCCGATCAGGTCACTCATCGGCGATGGCCGATCGCCACCACCTCCGCCCGGGCCACCACCGCCCGCCCCCCCCGGTCCGCCTTCGCGACCACCCTCACGACCACCCTCACGCCGCTCGGCCCACTCGCGTGCACCCTCACGCAGCGCCTCGCGGCTGGCCTCTTGCAGTTGACGGGCCACTTCGTCCGCCTTCGTGCCGCGGTCCAGCGCGCCCAGCGCCTCGCGCAGCCGTAGCGATGACCGCTCGATATCTGCCAGCCGACGCGCGATGTACTCGCGCAGGGCGGCGTCTTCCGTCGGAATCTGCACCATCCTCCCGCCAGCCCCACCCCGCCCGCCACCCGGGCCAGGCCGCGGGCCGGGGCCGCCATCCATCGGTGCCGCGCCATCCGACCCACCCCCGGCCGGCCCGCCACCCGCCGGCGGCTGCGCCAGGCTGGGCACAGCCAACAGCATGCCGGCGACTGCCGCCAGCACGATGCTCGCGCGCGAGCCCTGCCGCGTCATGCTTGAGTTCAGTGTGCCCGACGTGTTGCGATTGGTCATGGTGTCATCCTCGTTCAGCCGCGTCATCGGTTAGAGGCTCCCGCCAAGTGATTCGATATCCACCGCCGGGTCCCAGGAACCAAGCGATGACTCACCGGCCTCCCCTGCCGCGCCGCCGCTGGCCCACATGCCCGTCGGCCCATCGAGCGACTCCAGCCCTGCCAGCATCGCGTCAACCTCCAGCGGCTGGAAGGTGCCTGGCGCCTTGCTGGGCGTGGCCGGCCGCAGACCGATCCACGCGACACTCACGCCCACCGCCAGCACCAGCACGCTGGCCGTGCGCAGCAGTGCCCGACGCAGCGAGTGGCCATGCTGGCCCGCCCGCCTCCCGGCTTCGTGCACATGCTCGCCAGCCCGCGCAGGCCGGGCCCCGGCGATGATCGGCATCGTCGCCCCCAGGATGCTCGCCTCCAGCGCCGAGGCGTTGGCGCTCGCATCGTGCGACGCCAATGCGTCAAGGTCTGCCGCCAGCGAGCGGCTCGGACCATCCAGATGCTCCAGACGCTCCGCGCCGGCCTCAGTGATGTTCGTGTTGTTGAATGACTCGTTCATGATGCTCGCTCCACGCGGCCTCCGCCGCTTTCGTCTATCAGCCCACGCAGTTTCTTGATCGCTCGATGATGCCTGGCCAGCAGCGTTCCCAGCGGCTCACCCAGCAGTTCGGCAATTGCTGCAAACGACATCGCCGCATGATGCCGCAGTTCGATGATGTGCCGATCCGCCTCGGGCAACCGCTCCATCGCTTCACGAAGCGCCCGCATCGATTCATCCCGATCCGAATCCCGCCCGTCACCGGTCGCCCTTCGCGGCATGCGCGCGGCCGCACCCTGCACCGCCTCGCTGTCACTGACGACGATCTTGCGACTGACCCGCCGAACCTCGTCTCGAATCCGATTGATCGTGATCCGCATCAGCCAGGCCTCAAATCGTCCATGCTCCTGATAGCCGCCGTCCTTGAGTTTCGTCGCCACCGTCACAAACACCGACTGCGTCACCTCTTCAGCCACATGTCCATCCCGCAGCCGACTGCGGCAAAACGCCGCCACCCGTTTGGCATACAGCCCGACCAACCGGCGCCACGCCCCTTCATCCCCATGTGCCGCGGCGTTGAGCAGCGCTTCAATCTCCTGCTCGCGCGCGTCGGTTCCCGCGTGGGCATCCTCAGACGCGTGCGTCAACGGTTCACGTGAAGGAGTGGGGACTGACGCCATGCTGCATGCATACCTGATCCATCGAGGCTAACGCCACGCACCGCCAGATATTGCCCGTCTGGCGACGATTCCAGCCCTGCCCGAACGGTATCCTTCTCTCGATGAACCTCACCCCGCAGGCACCGTGTGCGTACACCGTTCGGGCGACGTTCCCAACCGCGCAGCTTCGGTCCGAATATCTGGAGTGGCTGACGAGCGATCACGTCCATAAGGTGCTCGACGCTGGCGCTCTGCGGGCCGAGGTCATCGCCCTCGACCCCGACCCGGCGGTCACCCTTGCAAAGGGCGGGCAGGTGGAGGTGCGATACATCTTCCGCGACCGCGCCGCGCTCGACCAATACATCCAGGACCACGCCCCCCGATTGCGGGCCGAAGGTACTGCTCGCTTTCCCGCCGATCGAGGCCTGGAGTTTCAGAGAAGCGTCGGGATGGTGGTATGTCGCCTTCCAGAGGGTTACAGTGCCCTTCCTCGACGTGTCGCGGCTGCCGACGCCTCGTGAACGATTTGGACGATTTGAACGACTCGGAGCCCGCGTGGATCAACGAACCGACGAGCAAGTCCTTGAGTCCTACCGGCGCGGCGAGGCCGCAGCGCTGGAAGTGCTGATCCGTCGACATCACGACGATTTGCTGCGGTTTTTGTACCGTTTGACCGGTTCGCGGACCTTGGCTGAGGACGTTTTTCAGGAAACCTTCCTCCAGATCCACCTCTCCGCCGGCACGTTTGACGTCACCCGTCGATTCAAGCCGTGGCTTTTTACAATCGCGGCGAACAAAGCGCGGGACATGCTGCGTAAGAACGCACGTCGACGCACGCTTGATCTTGATGCCCCGGTCGGTGGGGGGGCAAGCGGTGGTGGGGGCGGCGGCAGTGGGGGTGGTGAGGTCACGTTCATTGACCTCATGGAGATCGACGGCCTGACGCCTGCCGAGGGCGTGCTGGACGCCGAGCGAGATGCGAAAGTGCAGCAGGTGGTCTCTGAGTTGCCCCTGCTGATGCGTGAGATTCTGTTGTTGGCGTATTTCCAGCGGATGAGTTACAGCCAGATTGCCGAGGCACTGGACATTCCGCTGGGCACAGTCAAGAGCCGGTTGCACTCAGCCGTCGCGGCCTTTGCCAAGAAATGGCAGGGCGTGAACAAGGACGAGTGAGCGAGTCGGTCAGGTTCCAGTCGAGTGTCTAGTTGAGTGTCCAGTCGGAATTGCAGTTGATCGGTTTCCAGTTTGTCTACCGCACGGCCCTCCGGCCGTTGCACGTGTGCCGCGGGTGTGAGAGCCTGTCGCACAACCATCGGGCCGCTTGCGGCAGGAATGACACGGGTTCGGGAGGCTTCAAGGACGAATCTCTATGAGTTTGCAGGAGTTTCCTTCAGCTTCATCCGACGATCCTCGCGGATCGCAACCCCGGCCTGCATCGCAGGCCGCAGCCTCGCAGCCCCAGGCTGAAGTCGCCTCGTCCAACATCGATGCCAGTGGCCTGTGCCCCAAGAGCCGGGCGGCGATTGATTCGCTGATCGACGCCGCGATGGACGAACAGCGCGTCGCACCCGAGCATCGCCCACGCTGTGCCAAGATTCAGGCTTTGCTCTCCTCGCTTCGTGCCTGCGATCACGGCGTGTGCCCGGAGAAGATAGCGGCCAAGACGCTCGCCCGCATCAAGCACGCCGGCCCGCTCATGCAGGATCAAGCCGTTACCGCCGAACTGTGCGAGGATGATGGCGAGGCGCTCGAGTCGCTGGTCAGCGAGGGGTACTCGCCCTCGCGGGTGCCGAGCGTGCTGCGGCCTCGCGCCGAGCGGCTGGCACTGCTGATGGACAACCTCGAGCGGCCGATCTCGCAGGATCGCGTCGATGCCGCGGCAGCACGCGAGGCGCTGATCAGCCGCACACTTGCGGCGGTGCAGGCCGAGGTTGACTCTGGCCGCAGCCGTATGCGGATTCACGAAGCATCGATGCGTGACAGCGGCGAACGCCTCGGTCGCCAGTGGCGGTTGATCGATGTCGTCGGCGTCGCGGCGATGGTCGCCGTCGGCGGGGCAATGCTGTGGCCGACGGTCGCCTCGATGCGTCAGCGGGCGATGGAAGTCGCCGGCGCATCACGCATGGCCAGCCTTGGCGGGGCGATGGGACAGTACTCGACGGACTTCCGCGGTAGTGCGCCACTGGCCAGTGCTTCGCTGGCTGGCTCGATCTGGTGGAACATCGGCAAGCCCGAGCAAAGCAACACGGCCAACCTCTTCACCCTCCGCCGCACGGGCTACGCCACGCTGGAGCAGTTGACCAGCCCGGGCAACGCCCACGCGCGCGGCGTGCAGCTCGGTGCCGATGCCTGGGACTGGCAGAACCTGGAGCAGGTCAGCTACTCGTTCCAAAATCAGTTCTGCCGCCAGCGTGCCCGGATGCACGAGGTCAAGCCGACGTTCGTGATCCTGGCCGACAAATCACCCGTCGCGCTGCGTGCGTGGCGTGGCGAGCGTGTGGTCTACTTCAACGAAAACTCGCCGAACTTTGGCGGGCGCGGGCAGAACGTCCTGCATGTCGATGGCTCGTCACGCTGGCTGACGACGCCGTTTACCGCCAGTGGTGACAACCTCTGGCTGCCGGCGAGCATCGAGAAGGTCGTCCGGTGTGCCGAGAGGCTGGCCCGCGGCGAGAAGCACTGCGACCCGCTGCAGGGCATCGAGCAGCCCTCGGCCAAGGATGACGTCTTCCTCTGCCCGTGACGTCCAGTCTCTACGTCACCCCATTCGGGCATTTCCGACGTGAACTGGCAATCTGGCGAAACTTTCAGGCCATGTGCTGATACACTGCCGCGAGCGGCCCACCCACACTCGGGCCATCGGGCAGGACATCGCGCACCATGGTCAAACTCAATCGCATCTACACCCGCACTGGCGACACCGGCACCACCGGCCTGGGCGACGGCGCGCGTGTTCGCAAGGATGACCCGCGCGTCGAGGCCTACGGCACGGTCGACGAGGCTAACGCGCACATTGGCGTCGCCCTGACCATCGCCGCCCAGGCCGCCCCGGGCACGCTTACGGCGCGGATCGCCGACTTGCTGCGGTCGATTCAGCACGATTTGTTTGACATCGGCGCCGATCTATGCGTGCCGATGAGCAAGGACGAGAAGCCCGGCACCTGCCTGCGGATCACCAAGCCCCAGACCAAGCGGCTGGAGGATGCGATTGACCATCACAACGAGGCACTCTCACCGCTGAACAGCTTCGTGCTGCCGGGCGGGTCGCCGCTGGCCTCGGCGCTGCATGTGGCGCGGACGGTGTCCCGTCGTGCTGAGCGGCTGGTCGTCACGCTGCACGAAGCCGATCGGGACCGGACGAATCCGGAA
>JALOQT010000082.1 GCA_025453375.1 Phycisphaerales bacterium
CGCACCCTCCAGGATCGACTCGGCGCACTCGATGCGCAGTATCGCACCGCCGTCGATGCGCTGCCCGCCGACCGCCGCACCATCGTCGTCGCCCACGATGCCTACTCATGGCTCGCCAAGCGGTACGGCCTGGAAACCGTCGCCATCAAAGGCCTCACCGCCCAGGAACCCGCCCCCGCCGACCTCGCCCGCGCCATCGCCACCGTGCGCGACCGCAAAATCTCCACGGTCTTCATCGAGCCGCAAGTCTCCAGCAAAGCCAGCCACCGCGTCGCCGAAGCCACCGGTGCCCGCGTCGCGATGCTCGACCCGCTGGGAAACGGCGACTACTTCCGCATGATGACCGACAACCTCGCCGCCATCCGCGCCGCACTGACGCCAGAATCGAAGTAACGCTCCCAGCCCCTTCTCCCGCCCGCCCGCCTTCTCCCGCCACGCGGGAGAAGGTGCCAAGGTCCGCGTTCGGCGGACCGAGGCGGATGAGGGTGCGTCTTGACTTCCCGCCCTGCACCCTCGCCTGCTCCACCCCGCACCCTCATCCTGCGTCGAGCCATCGCTGCGCTCGGCTCAACGCTGTCCTTCCCCCGCAAGGCAGGGGAAGGACCCTCACACTCCATCGCTTCGAACAACTCCACCCGACGCCCTCGCTCAACCCCTTCTCCCGCCATGCGGGAGAAGGTGCCGAATGCGGCGTTCAGCCGCATGAAGGCGGATGAGGGTGCATCTTCCTGACGCCTGACGCCTCACCGCCCACCGGAATCAAACTTCTTCATCAGCGTCTGGGCCTTGCCCGTCGCCCCGCGGATCGCCATCGACAGGCCCACCGGGTCGGTCTTCTTGCACTCAAAGACGACTTTGCGCAGGTGATCGTCCCGCAGCATCGCCCAGCGTTTGAAGAGGTCTTCCAGTTCGTGGCGGTTGAAGCGGGTCATCGGGTCCTTCAGTCCGCTCTGGGCCGCGGCCCAGTCGATCAGTGAGCCGCCGTGTTCGTTGAAGCGATACAGGCGCACCGTCGCCTCCAGCCGCACGCGCACGGGCTGGAACGGGTCTGTAGCGATGTCCGGGATCCGCAGCATGAGTTCCTGCGCGCTCTTGGCGGTATTCAGGCCCAGCAGCGGGTCACTCGCTGCGCTGGCCTGCGCCACCATTGCCGGCGCTTCGCCCTGCGGCACCAGCGTCGCCACCGCCGTCGACAGCGTCTTGAGCCCCGCGCGCTCAAAGCGGATCGTCAACCGCTGGCACGCCTTGCCCTCGTGCACATCGCCCACTGCCTGGCTCACCGTGCCGACGCCCCACTCGGGCCGACCCGTGTGCACCACCTTGTCGCCAAACTCAAACTTCGTTGCCAGCATCATGCTCATCCTGAAAAAGACTCCGAACCCCGCCACCACGTCCCACACGACACACGCACAGTCATGGCCAGCCCCGCATCCCGCGCTCGATCACGCCCGGGTCACACGAGAACACTCCCGCCACAAACAGGCGGCAGCATTCCCCTGGCCAATCACGCCGTTCGCTCACAACTTCAACTCACCCGCACAGTCACGCGCAGGTCCCTGAGATCAGCCGCGGGCACATTCAGCCCGCATGCCCGATCCATACATCTACCCAACAGCCCCATCCGCATGCTCACGCCGCGTGCCGAAGGCGTCGCCAATTGCGCCCCCGCACACAGCCAGCCAACGCTCGCGTGCCGACTGGCCTGCTGGCCGACTGATGGAGTACCACGTGGTCACTCCAGTCAGACGCCATCGATCAGTTCAAACCACCCCGCCCACCCGGAACACGCCTAGTATACAACCGGACGCCGAAAGAGCAACCACTTTCTGGCCCGGTCGGTGGTGTGGATAACTCCCGCTGCCCGCCGGATGGTTTCTATCGCGGCTCAACGCTCGCGATTCGTTTGAGGTCTGATTCTGAACTTGGCTCTGTCAGCAGGATACACCACCCATGATCGAAGCACTCAAGGGCGACGAGATCATCACCAAAGTCGGCGGGCGTTTCAAGCTGTGCGCGCTGATCCAGCGCCGCCTCGTCCAGCTCATGGAAGGCGCTCGCCCGCTGGTTGATCGCAACGGCCGCAGCGATCTGGAAGTCGCCATCGAAGAGATCATGCAGGGCAAGATCGAGGCCCACTTCGACCACACCGACGAAGCGACCAACGCCGCGATGCCGCGGAACTGACCGTCGGGCCCACATCTGATTCGCATAACTGACCAGCCGGTGGCGCGGGCGTCCTCGCCCGCGTTTGTGTCATGGCCGCGCCCACGCCTCACGTTACGGCATATCCACCGGGTCCACCGCTGGTGGCGTCTTGCGCCGCCGCGGGTGATGCTCGCGCGCGGTAATCGCATTCCACAACCCCAAACTCGGCCCGCGCACACCCGCCAGCCCGCCCGCGCCCGGCACGCGGCTCTGGCCGTCAACCTCCGGCACGCGCCAGATCATCATCACCAAGCCGGAGATCAGCAGCGCCACCGCCAGCCCGCCCACCGCGATCACCGTCGCTGACGCGGCGGAGACCATCCCGCTGCGCTTGAGCCACTCGCCGCCATGCCCCGCGACAAACACGCCGACGGCCGTCGCGCCGAAGCCGGCGGTCGTGACGATCGACATCACCCGCCCGCGCATCGCATCGGGCGCGAGCAGTTGCATCGCCGCCCAACTCTGGTTGAACGCCCAGAGCCAGAAGAACCCGCACAGCGCCATGGCGACATACCCCCACGCCAGGTTCGGCGTGATGGCAAACAGACTGATCGACAGCCCCAGCCCCGTCACCGCCACGGGGATGAAGTGGTGCTTCGGGTACCACGAGGGGATGTATCGCAGCGTCAGCCCACCGATGACGGCGCCAACACCCTGCACCGCCAGCAGCGTGCCGCCGGCTTTCTCTGCCGCGCTGGTTGAGAGGCCATAGACGTTGATGACAAACAGCGACAGCAGCCGCACGAGCGGGGCGGCGAGCATCGACAGCAGCACCTGCGCCAGCAGCACCGCTCGCGGCCCGCGATTGACCATCAGATATCGCCACGCCTCGCTGAACTGCGCCCAGGCCGAGTCATCGCGCTTCGACGGCGCCGGGGTGCTGGGAGTCGTCGCCACCACGCTGGCGACGATCAGGAAACTCAGCGCGTTGTACGCCAGCAGCACCGTGATCGGGCTGGCCGTCAGGCTCGGGCCCAGGTGCACCATCCACGCCTGGGCCAGCACAAACCCGGCAATCGCCGGCCCGAGCACGCGCGCGAGGTTGAACTGAATCCCATTGAGCGTGATCGCCTTGAGCAGGTGGCTCCGCGGCACCAGGCGCGGCGTCAGAACTTGCCAGGCCGGAAAGTTAAACGCCATCACCGCGCCGTTGACGGCGCTGAGCGTCCAGAGCAGGTGCACCGCGGTGCGCGGATTTTCAAAGGTCATCAGCGTCACCGCTGCGACGCCCAGCGCGACGATGCTGGCGAGGATCTGCGTGATGATCAGCATCCGCTTGCGATTGACGCGATCGGCCACCAGCCCGCCAACGAGCCCGAGGGCAAAGACCGGCAACTGGCTGGCGACGCCCAGCGTGCCCTGGTCATCGAGGCGGCCGGTCAACTGGGCGAGATACATCTGGACGGCGAACATTTCCATCCAGGTGCCGATGTTGCTGGCAAACTGGGCGAGCAGGATGTTGCGATAATGGCGAAAACCCAGCACATCGCGGAAGGTGATGCTCGGATCGGAAGCTGGGACGGTCGGCGGGGACACGGCGGCATGCTAGCGCCGTTCGGCGAATGTTCCACATGGAACCAATGCCCCATGTTTGCGCGCAATGGGGCGGACGTTGCGCGCCGCTAGCCCAGCACGCGCGTGGCGACGAACGTGTAGAGCGCGATTCCGATGCCGACGTTGAAGGGGAACGTCACGGCCAGCGGCAGCGGGATGTAGAGGCCCGGCGTGGCCTGCGGGATCACCAGGCGCACGGCGGCGGGCACGGCGATGTAACTGGCGCTGGCGGCGAGGACCATCAGCAGCGCGCCGTCACCTGGCGAGAGTTTCAGTAGCCAGGCCAGGCCCAGGGCGAGTGTCGCGTTGATCAGCGGGGTGATGAGGCCGAAGGCGATCAGGCCCGCGCCGGCGGCGCGGAGGTCTTTGAATCTGCGGGCGGCCAGCAGGCCGAGGTCGAGCAGGAAGAAGACGAGCACGCCGCTGAAGAGATCGGTGCAGAGGGGTTTGAAGGCTTGGTAGCCGCGCTCGCCGGTGATCATGCCGATGGCCATTGAGCCGAGCAGCAGGAGGACGGGGCCGTTGAGGAAGGCTTCGTGTAGGAGTTTGCCCCACGTCGCAGGCGGGCGGGGCGGGGTGGCGGCGTCGGTGGCGGTCTTGGCGGCTTCATGCTTCTGGCTGAAGCGCATGAGGACGACGGCAATGACGATCGCGGGGCTTTCCATCAGGGCCATTGCGGCGACCATGTGTCCGCCGAACTCGATGCCTTTGGTGGTCAGCACGGTGCTGGCGGCCATGAAGGTGACGGCGGAGACTGAGCCGTAGGCGGCGCTGATGGCGGCGGCGTCGTACGTATTGAGGCGTCGACGCAGCAGCGCGAAGTTGTAGATCGGGACGATGCACGCCAGCAGGATCGCGGCGGAGAGTGCGGCGACGGCTTCGGCGGTGAAGCCGCCCTTGACGAGTTTGACGCCGCCCTGGAAGCCGATGGCCCAGAGGAGATAGAGCGAGAGCAAACGCGTGACGGCCTTGGGCACGAAGAGATTGCTCTTGACCGCGGCGGCGAACATGCCCAGAAAGAAGAAGAGCACCGGCGGGCTGGCGGCGAGCACACTGGTGAGTTTGTCAAGGCCCAGAGCGGGTCCTAGTCCGCCTGTGCTGGTGGTCGCAGCGGTCAGCGTGAGGCTGTCGAACGTGGTGAGCGTCCATGCGGGCATCTGGCCAGCATATCGAGAAACAGGGTGAGTTTGGGGCGGGCTACGCTGGGGCGAGGTGCATGGATGCAGCTGTTGTTGTGGGACATGCTGAGGCCTGTGGTCAAGCCGCTCGTGGACCGGGTGGTGGGGGCGATGAATGTGGCGGGCGTGATTCGGCCGGAGGCGACGGCGAAGGTGGTGGTGCGGCCGCGCAAGTCGCGCGGAGGTGGAGGTGGGGGCGCGGGTGGTGGTGGAAGTCGTGGCAAGGCGCGGCGGCCTGGGGCTTCGGGGGGGGAGGCGAGTTCAACGGGCGCGGTGGTGGGGGAGGTGGTGCGCCAAGGGGGCGAAGGTGGGGAGATCGGGGGCGGTGCGCCCCTCTCGGAGAGAGGGGGTACCAAGAAGATGTCGGCGCAGGATCGCTATGACGCGGTGACGCGCGCGATGCTGGCGCAGTATGGGATCAAGGTGCGCAAGTGGCGGACGAGCATGTCGGGCGTGGCGTACGAACTGAAGTATCGCGATGGCACGATCAAGCGGTTGATTGAGTCGCCCTATCCGAAGAGCCCGATGAGCGCCGCGATTTTTCTGCATGAGATTGGCCATCATGCGATTGGCTTTCATACGTATAAGCCGCGGTGCCTGGAGGAGTATCACGCGTGGAAGTGGTC
>JALOQT010000083.1 GCA_025453375.1 Phycisphaerales bacterium
CGCTGTGTCTCGGTGGTGAATGCCTCTGGCGAAGGTCGGTAGGGGTGAGGACGTGGTGGTGGCGGGGGCGCAGAGATTGCGCGTTGGTGGGGTGGGGTGCGGGGTGTTTGCGCGGTCGGTGCGCAGGGTTTGCAGGTGGCGGGGTGAATCGTCCGACGATGGGTTTATGCGCTGGCAGGACGCCGGCGATGGTTGGCACCTCTGGCCCGTTCGTTGGCCAGGGTGGTGGTCAGTCGATTGGTCATGGAGGACCGATTCATGGGTGCGCTGCGCACGGCGCTGGAGACCATCCGGACGTATCTCGGTCAACTGACCGGGCGTGATCGTTTGCTGATCGGCGCGCTGGTGGCGGTGGCGGCGTTGACGCTGCTGCTGGTGGCGAACATGAGCAGCCGCACGACGATGGTCGAACTGCTGCCGGGCATGGGGCCGGAGGCCAACGGCCAGGCGCGGACGGGCTTGACTGAAGCGGGGATCGAGTTTGAGGCGCGCAACGGCGCGGTGTTCGTCCGGCCGGAGCAGCGGGCGATGGCGCTGGCGACGCTCGGGCAGGCGGGTAAACTGCCGGCGGATGCTGAGACGCTGTATTCCAACTTGCTGAAGAACCAGAACTGGATGGCCAGCAATCAGCAGAACGCGCTGCTGGCCAATGCGGCGCTGTGCGAGTTCTTGGGCCAGGTCATCGGCAACTTCAAAGGTGTCGAGCGGGCCAGCGTGATCATCGATGCGCCGGAGGCGGTCGGCCTGGGCACAGCCGTGCGCCGGCCGACGGCCAGTGTCGGCGTCCTGATGAAGCAGGGGCGCGGGCTGGATAAGGAGATGGTCGACGCGGTGGCGGCGCTGGTGGCCGGGGCGCGGGCGGGGCTGGACATCACGTCGGTGAAGGTGATTGATCTGCGGAACAACCGGCAGTTTACTGCACGCGGGCCGGAGGATTACGCCGCGGGTGACTATCTGGAACTGGTGACGAAGGTGGAGTCTCGGATTCAGGAGAAGGTGCGGTCGATGGTGGCGTATGACCCGCTGGCGATTGTGGCGGTCAGCGCGCAGGTGGACAACACGAAGGTGCGTCGGGACACGGAGAAGTTCTTGCCGACGACCAAGGGCGGCGGCAGCCAGCAGATCATCATCAGTGAGAAGACCGACACGAAGCAGGATGTGAGCGCTCAGAACAGCGGACCTGGGACGGCGCCGGGGTTGTCGAGCAATGTTTCGGCGGACATCTCGCGCGAAGGCACAGGCAGCGGCAATACGAGCAACTCATCGACCGAGGTGAGCGATCGCGACTTCAAAGTCGCCATCGGCAGCACGCGCGAGACGGTGACGGACCCGCGCGGGATGCCGACGCGGATCAACGTGATGATCTCGCTGAGCCGCGAGTATCTGGCGCATCTGGCCAAGATGCAGAAGCCGGCCGCGGCGGCAGGCGCGGTTGGTGGAGCAGCTGGCGGCGGCGCGGGTGGGGCCGCGGCCGATGCGGAGCCGACGCAGGCGGAGATCGAGGCGGTGTTCGCCAAGGAGAAGACGCGGCTGGAGAGTGAGATCACGCCGCTGATTCGGGGTGCGGCGGCCGAGACAGTGGCGAGCAGCGACCCGCGCGTGGTGGTGTCGATGATTCCGGTGCCGCAGGGCTTGGCACTGGTGGGGGGCGTCGGTGCGCAGGCTGGGCTGCTCGCGGTGGGCGGGGCGGCCGGCACAGGTGGCGGGGGCGGCGGGATGATGAGTCAGTTGCTCAGCGGCGGGGTGATTCGCACGGCGGCGATGGGCTTGCTGGCGGTGGTGGCGCTGGGCATGATGATGCTGCTGGTGCGCAAGAGCAGCAGGCCGCAGAAACTGCCGACGGCTGAGGAAATCGTGGGCCTGCCGCCGGTGATGGACATGAAGCAGGACGTGGTGGGCGAGGCTGACGAGAGCCAGGCGGCGATGGTGGGCATCGAGCTTGGCGACAACGAGTTGAAGGTCAAGAAGATGGTCGAGCAGGTCGAAGAAATGATCCAGAAGAACCCGCAGGACGCAGCGGGGATGCTCAAGCGGTGGCTGACGACGGGCAATGAGTGAGCGTCGGTGATGTGATGCAGTAAGGACACGCCATGCCGAGGAAGCCGGGTGACAAACTGCCTGATGACCCCAAGGACCTGGAGGGTCTGACCAAGACGGCGATCCTTCTGTTGACGCTTGATCCGCAGATTGGTGGCGATCTGCTGAAGATCATGGAGCCGGAGCGGGTGGAGGAGATCACGCGTGAACTGGCTGGGCTGGGGCGCGTGCCGGAGCATCTGCGGGCGGCGGTGGTGGAGGAGTTTTACTCGCTGTCGATGGCGACGCAGTATGCGTCTGAGGGCGGGCTGGAGTACGCGAAGATCCTGCTGCAGCGGAGCCTGGATGGCAAGACGGCCGAGCGCGTGCTGGCGCAGATTCAGACGCAGGTGCAAAAGACGCCGTTTGCCTTCCTGCAGAAGGCCGAGAGCGAGAATCTGCTGACGTTCATTCAGGATGAGCACCCGCAGACGATCGCGCTGATTCTGTGTCACCTGCCGCACCACAAGAGTGCGGAGATTCTCAGCGGCCTGGCGCTGCAGAAGCAGATCGAGGTGATCAAGCGCGTGGCGAACATGGAGCAGACGAATCCTGAAGTGATCAAGGAAGTGGAGCGGGGGCTGGAGAGCCGGCTGAGCAGCATGCTGATGCAGAGCATGGAGAAGGCCGGGGGCGTGCCGACGGTGGCGGAGATTCTGAACCTGGCTGATCGCAGCACGGAAAAGAGCGTGATGGAGGGGCTGGAGGCGGATGATCCGGACCTGGTCGAGCAGATTCGCCGGCTGATGTTCGTGTTCGAGGACATCAAGATGGTCGACGACAAGGGGATTCAGCAGATCCTCAAGGAGGTCGACAACGACGAGCTGGGCCTGGCGCTCAAGACGGCCAGCGAGGAACTCAAGAACAAGATCTTCAAGAACATGTCCGAGCGGGCGGCGACGCTCATCAAGGAGGACATGCAGTTCATGGGCCCGGTGCGCGTCAGCGATGTCGAGGCGGCGCAGCAGCGCGTGGTGGACATCGTGCGACGGCTGGAAGATGCGGGCGAGATCATTATCGCCGGGCGTGGGGGCGGTGCGGAGGAGATGGTCACGTAAAGGTGATCGCGGGCAAGGAGCGAAGCGGTGGCGTTGGTGCGTCAGGCGACAGCACGGGACCTTACAGCCGGCGCGGTGGTGCTGGACCTTGGCGACCTGCGCCGGCAGGGCGAGGCGCTGATGGCCTCGGCACGCCGGGCGGCGGAGATCACGCTGCGCGAGGCGGTGGCGGAGCGCGACAGGCTGATCGAAGGGGCGGACAATGTCGGGTATCAGCGCGGCTACCAGCGCGGCGTGGCCGAGGGCACGCAGGCCGGCCTGGTGCGCGGAGCGCAGGAGGCGGTGGCCAAGCAGGGCGAGGCACTGCAGAAGCTGAACGTCGCGTGGCTTGAGGCACTCGGGCGGTTTGAAAATGCACGCGAGCAGATGCTGGCTGAGGCCCAGAAGGATGTGGTGCGCCTGGCGTGCATGATCAGCGAGCGGATCGTGCGCCGGGCGATTGCGATCGAGCCGTCGCTGGTGCAGAATCAGGTGGCGGAGGTGCTGGGGATGGTGCTGCGGCCGACGCGGCTGCGGCTGCATGTGCACCCGATGGACAAGGAACTGATCGAACTGGCGATGCCAGCGCTCGGGTCACGGTTTGAGTCGGCCAAGCACATGGAACTGGTCGAGGATGAGGCGGTGGAGCGCGGGTCGTGCCTTGCGCGGCTGGCGGAGAGCGGCGCAGAGATTGATGCGCGGCTGGGGACGCAGCTGGATCGCATGGTCGAGGCGCTGCTGCCGGAGGTGCCGCCGACGCTTGAGCGGATGCAGGGCGGTGGTGGTGGCGGCGGTGGTGGAGGGGCGATGTAGTGGCACTGCTTGATGCGGCCATGACGACGGTGTCGCAATTGCAACCGATCGGTGCGCGCGGGCGGGTGGTGGCGGTGCGCGGGTTGTCGGTGATTGTGCGTGATCTGCCGGCGCCGGTGGGGAGCCTCGTGCGGGTGCCGCGGATAACGAGTGTCGCGATGCCCAAGGGCGAGATGGGGGAGGTCGTGGGCCTCCTGGGCGATCAGGCGATTGTGATGATGCTCGGGCAGACGGTGGGGATTCGCGCTGGCGAGGTTGTCGAGGCGCTGCACAGCAGCAAGAGCGTCGGCGTCGGGTCATCGCTGCTTGGGCGGGTGCTCAATGGGCTGGGCGAGCCGATCGATGGTGGGCCGGCGCTGCATGATCTGTTTCCGCAGGATCTTGATCCAGCGCCGATGGCGGCGCTGTCGCGCAAGCGGATCAGTCGGGCGATGGGCACGGGTGTGCGGGCGATTGATCTGTTTACGACGCTGGGGCGCGGGCAGCGCATTGGGCTGTTTGCTGGGCCTGGCGTGGGCAAGAGCACGCTGCTAGGCGCGATTGCCAGATCGTGCGAGGCGGATGTGAACGTCGTGGCGCTGATTGGCGAACGTGGCCGCGAAGTGCAGGACTTCATCGAGCACAGCCTCGGGGGGGCGGGGCTGGCACGCAGCGTGGTGATCGTCGCGACGGGAGACGAAAGCCCGCTGATGCGGATTCGTGCGGCGCAGGCGGCGTGCGCGGTCTCGGAGTTCTTTCGCAGCCAGGGCCGACATGTGATGCTGATGATGGACAGCGCGACGCGGTTTGCGCACGCGCAGCGTCAGATCGGCCTAACGGCGGGCGAGCCGCCGGCGAGCAAGGGCTACACACCCAGCGTGTTTGCGAGCCTGGCGCGATTGCTCGAACGCGCGGGGCAGATGAGCGATGCGCATGGCGGCGGATCCGTCACGGGGCTGTACACGGTGCTGGTCGAGGGCGATGACATGACCGAGCCGGTGGCCGATGCGGCACGCGGCATCCTCGATGGGCACATCATCCTGTCGCGCAAGCTCGCCCAGCGAGGGCACTATCCGGCGATCGATGTGCTCGACTCGATCAGCCGCGTGCAGGGGGACGTGACGGATGCGACGCATCGTGCGGCGCGGCAGCAACTGGTCCGGCAACTGGCGCTGTATCGCGATGTTGAGGACCTCGTGCAGATCGGGGCGTATGCCAAGGGGAGCAATCCGGAGTCGGACGTGGCGATCGCCTCGCAGCCGACGATCGTCGACCTGCTCAAACAGGATTTGTCGAAGGCCGAGCCGATGGCGGCGGCGGTCAAGGCGATGGTGAATCTGGCGGTGCGGATCGGTAACACGCGCAAGTGAGCGGCGTGGTGAGTGGTGTGATGAGGTATGGCCAAGTTCGTTTTCAAGCTTGACGTAGTGCTCGAACAGCGAAGGCGGCTGGAGCGCGATCGGCAAATGGCGCTGGGCAAGATCGAAGCACAGCGTTTGGCCGTGCAGGCGCGGGTCGATGAGGTGCGGCGGCGCCTCGATGAGCGACGCGTGGACTTGCGGGATCGACTCTCCGGCGGCGGCGTGGTGGAAGTGGGGGCGGTGCGGCTGCAGAGCAACGCAGCGCTGTTCGGCTT
>JALOQT010000084.1 GCA_025453375.1 Phycisphaerales bacterium
TTCAGCCCCGCACTGCCGCACACATCGTCACGAGAACATTTGGCCATTTGGCCATTTGCTAATTTGGCCATGTGCGCTCGTCACACATTGATCATCTTGGCAAACTGCTTGGACCGCTTGGCAATCTCCGCCTTCTTCAACGTCTTGAGCCGATCCAGGCTGAACGCCTCGATGTTGAAGCTCGCCATCACCGTGCCCATCGCCGCCGCCTTGCGCAGCGTGTCCAGCTTCGTCGGCGTGCGCGCCCCCTTGCTCGCGAGGTACCCCATCAACCCGCCCGCAAACGTGTCGCCCGCGCCCGTCGGGTCCACGACCTTCTCCGCCGGATACGCCGGCAACGCCGCGATCCCGTCATGATGAATGATCAGCGACCCGTGCTCGCCCTTCTTGACGACCACAAACTTCAGCCCCTTCTTGCTGCCCTTGGCCCCGCCAAAGTCGTTGAGGATGTGTCGCGCCGCCGTCACCGGGTTCTTCTTGCCCGTAAACAGCTCCGCCTCGTCATAGTTCAGCACCAGGCCATCGATCTGACGCAGCAGCGCCTCAAGTTCCTTCCGCGCCGTGTTGATCCACAGGTCCATCGTGTCGGCCACCGCCAGCGTCCGCTTCGGGAAGCTGCTCAGCAACTGCGCCTGCACACCCGGGTGCGTGTTGGCCAGGAACACAAACTTCGAATCCGCAAACGTCCCCGGCACCACCGGCGGCGCCTCGGCCAGCACCCCCAGCTCCGTAAACAGCGTGTCACGCGAGTTCATGTCCTCGCGATACTTCCCGCCCCACGCAAACGTCTTGGAGTTCGGCCGAACCTCCAGCCCGCGCGTGTCAATCGCCTTGTACCCCTTGAGGAACTTGGCAAACGACGGCGGAAAATCACCCCCCACCGCCGCCACCAGCCGCACCTTGCCGAAGAACGACGCCGCCACCGAGAAGTACGTCGCGCTCCCCCCCAGGATCTTCTCCGCGCTGCTGGTCGGAGTCACAACCGTGTCAATGCCAATAGTGCCGGTGACAATCAGTGCCATAGGCCGCCAGAGTAGCGCCAGCGCCCAGCCCTCGGCACGCTCGCCCGCCTTCCCCGCACGCCGCCCCGTCCGAGAACCCGCCACCCCGTCGCAAGCCCGCCCCAAGCCTGCCCCAAGCGCGCTCAAGATTTCCCAGTTTCACACCCCCTCTTGCCCGACTCACTACCCCCACCCGCCGATAGAGGGGATTGGCACTTGCCCCGCCCGCTGGGGTGTGTTACCATTCATCCGCATAGACGGATAAAGCCTGTCGGTTCTTCTCCGCGGAGTTTTCATGTCCAGCCGATTCCTCGATCTCGCCCGCCGACGCGTCCTCATCCTCGACGGGGCGATGGGCACCAGCATCTTCAACAAAAACCTCTCCGTCGAGCATGACTACTGCGGCTGCGAAAACTGCACCGACATCCTCGTCCGCACGCGCCCCGATGTCATCCAGGAGATCCACGAATCCTTCCTCCTCGCCGGCGCCGACTGCGTCGAGACCGATTCCTTCGGCGCCAATAAACTCGTCCTGGCCGAGTTTGACCTCACCCCCGAGACGCGCTCGCTCAACAAAATGGCCGCCGAGGTCGCCCGCGCTGCCTGCGATAAGCACAGCACCCAAGACAAGCCACGCTTCGTCCTGGGCAGCATGGGCCCAGGCACACGTCTGATCACCCTCGGCAACACCTCCTGGGCCGACATGCTCGACTCCTACGCCGAGCAGGCCCGAGGCCTCCTCGATGGCGGCGTCGATGCCTTCATCATCGAAACCTGCCAGGACCTTCTCCAGGTCAAGTGCGCCGTCAACGCCATCCTGCTGGCCCTCTCCGAGCGCGGCAAGACCGCGCTGGACGTGCCCATCATGGTCAGCGTCACCATCGAAACCACCGGCACCATGCTCCTGGGCACCAGCATCGAAGGCGCCGCCGCCGCCCTGAAGCGCTACCCCATCATGAGCCTGGGGCTGAACTGCGCCACAGGCCCCGCCGAAATGGCCGACCACGTCGGCTATCTGGGCAAGCACTGGGGCGCCAGCGCCACCAGCGGCGGCCTCGGCGCGCCGCTCGTCTCAGTCGTCCCCAACGCCGGTCTGCCCGTCCTGATCAACGGCCGCACCGAATACCCCCTCGCCCCGCAGCCCTTCGTCGAGGCGATGCTCAAGTTCGTCGAAGCCCACGGCGCCAGCCTCGTCGGCGGGTGCTGCGGCACCACGCCCGAGCACATCAAACTGCTCAATGACGCCGTCGGCGGACGCGACATCCTCCCCGCCGGCGCCGCCGCCCGCAGCAGCAGGAGCATCCTCCTGCCCGCCAAAGTCGAGCCCGATCCGGCCATCACCAGCCTCTACGGCGCTACGCCCTATCGCCAGGATAACTCCATCCTCATCATCGGCGAACGCTGCAACGCCTCGGGCAGCAAGAAGTTCAAGCAGCTCCTCGAAGCCGAGGACTGGGACGGCATCGTCAGCCTCGCCCGCGAGCAGGTCCGCCATGATTCCGCCCACGTCCTGGACGTCAACGTCGACTACGCCGGGCGCGACAACGCCCGCGACATGGCCGAAGTCGTCAAGCGCGTCGTCCGCCAGGTTGACGTGCCCCTGATGCTCGACAGCACCCAGACCAAAACCCTCGAAGCCGGCCTGAAGCACGCCCCCGGCGCCTGCATCATCAACAGCGCCAACTTCGAGGAGGGCGACCACAAGTTCGACGAAATCTGCCACCTCGCCAAGACCTACGGCGCAGGCCTGGTCATCGGCTCGATCGACGAAGACAAAGAAGCCAGCATGGCCCGCACCGCCGATCGCAAGCTCGCCATCGCGCAGCGCGGCTTTGATCGCGCCACCAAAGTCCATGGCCTCGCCCCCGCCGATGTCATGTTCGACCCGCTCGTCCTGCCCATCTCCACCGGCATGGCCAGCGACCGGCGCAGCGGCCTGGAAACCATCGAAGGCGTCCGCGCCATCACCAAAGCCCTGCCCCAGTGCCAGACCACCGTCGGCCTCAGCAACGTCAGTTTCGGCCTCAAGCCCCAGGCACGCATCGTCCTCAACAGTGCCTTCCTGCACGAACTGCAGGAAGCCGGCCTGACCAGCGCCATCCTGCACTTCTCCAAGATCCTCCCCAAGAACAAGATCCCCACCGAGCAGTGGGACGCCGCGATGGACCTGATCTACGACCGGCGCGACACCGCCGCCGGTGGCACCGGCCTGCCCATCGGCGTCACCGATCCGAAGTTTGACCCGCTGGCCCGCTTCGTCGATCTCTTCAAGGACGCCGAAGCCGCCGGCGCCGCCAAGAAGGAAAAGAAACTCCTGACCCTCGAGGAGCGCCTCGCCGCGCACATCGTCGATGGCGAAAAGGAAGGCCTCGTCAGCACGCTCGAAGAAGCCCGCACCAAGTACTCACCGCTGGAGATCATCAACGATCACCTGCTCGCCGGCATGAAGACCGTCGGCGACCTCTTCGGCTCCGGCCAGATGCAGTTGCCCTTCGTGCTGCAAAGCGCCGAAGTGATGAAGATGGCCGTCGCCCACCTCCAGCAATACATGGAGAAGGTCGCCGGCCAGAGCAAGGGCAGCATCGTCCTGGCCACCGTCAAGGGTGACGTGCACGACATCGGCAAGAACCTCGTCGATATCATCCTCTCCAACAACGGCTACACCGTTCACAACATCGGCATCAAGCAGCCCATCAGCGACATCATCAAAGCCTGGCGCGAAACCAAGGCCGACGCCGTCGGCATGAGCGGCCTGCTGGTCAAGAGCGTCACCGTCATGGAGGAAAACCTCCACGAACTCAACACCCTGGGCATCGATGTCCCCATCCTCCTCGGCGGCGCCGCCCTCACGCGCCACTACTGCGAAGGCCACCTCCGCGGCATCTACAAAGGCCAGGTCTTCTACGGCAAGGACGCCTTCGAAGGCCTCCGCACCATGGACATGCTCAAGGCCGACAAGACCAGCGACCTGATCAGCGAAATCAACGAGCGCCTCGGCAAGCGCACGGCGGCTGAAGAAGTCATCGCCCGCTCCAAGGCCGACAGCGCCAAGAAGATCGAAGCCTTCGAGCAGGCCAAGGCCCTCAGCGCCTCAGGCGCCGCCACCTCCGTCGCCGTCATCGAACGCAGCGACGTGCGGACGGATGTCGTCGTCCCCGCCCCGCCCTTCTGGGGCTCGCGCGTCGTCAAGGACATCGACCTGGATCTGGTCTACCCGTTCATCAACACCGTCGCGCTCTATCGCGGCCAGTGGCAGTTCAAGCAAGGCGCCCTCAGCGACGAAGACTTCGAGCACCAGATTCAGGACACCGTCGGCCCGATCTTCACGCGCCTCAAGGCCCAGTGCAAGGCCGAAGCCGTCCTGCAGCCCGCCGTCGTCTACGGCTACTTCCCCTGCAACAGCGACGGCAACGACCTGATCATCTGGGACCCGCAGGACTTCACCCCCGGCGCCCTGGCCCTCAAGCCCGGCGTGCGCACGCCGCGCGAAATCGAACGCTTCGTCTTCCCGCGCCAGGCCACCCGCAAACGCCTCTGCATCAGCGACTACTTCAAGCCCGCGCCATCCAGCGGCGGCACCGGCGAGTTTGACGTCCTGCCCATGCACTGCGTCACCGTCGGCAAGTCCGCCACCGCCGCCGCACACAAGCTCTACCAGGCCAACGCCTACAGCGAATATCTCTACATGCACGGCATCGGCGTCGAAACCGCCGAAGCCCTCGCCGAACTCTGGCACAAACGCATCCGCCAGGAACTGGGCATCGCCAACGACGACTCCCCACGCATCCGCGACCTCTTCACCCAGAAGTATCGCGGCAGCCGCTACTCCTTCGGCTACCCCGCCTGCCCGGACATGAGCGATCAGGACAAACTCTTCCGCCTCCTGGACCCCGCACGCATCGACTGCACCCTGACTGACAACTGGCAGATCGACCCGGAACAAAGCACCAGCGCCATCGTCGTCCACCACCCCGAAGCCAAATACTTCAACGTCTGACGAACCACCCGCTCTACGACCCTTCTCCCGCGTGGCGCGAGAAAGACTCCGGCGATTCGCTCGTCCTCGTCCCACCACACCCCTTCTCCCGCCCTGGGGGGGCGGGAGAAGGTGCCGTCCGCGGCGTCCAGCCGCAGGGCGGCGGATGAGGGTGCATCTCCTCGTCACTCGTCACTCACGGCCTGCCAAACCCCCGATACCCCCGCCCCACAAACACCGGCCTGCCCCGCTTGCCCTCACCAGCCAGCCCCGGCGCCGGCTCGACGCGCTCAAACGCGCGTCGCCACACGTTCCCCTCAGCATCCCCGCCGATCAGGATCGCATCGCGCCCCGCCAGCGCCTTGTCGCCAAGGTCCGCATCGGCCCAGTAATCCTGCTGCACCATTCTCCCGCCGGTCTGCCGGCTCGCGGCGTACGTCACCGGTCTCCCCGGCAAGTAAAACCGAATCCGCGATGCACGCCCATAGTGCGTGCTGATCACCATCGGCTCCGTCGCAGGCTCCCCGCGCGCCAGGCGCTCCGCCCGCAGCGCCACAAGCCGC
>JALOQT010000085.1 GCA_025453375.1 Phycisphaerales bacterium
GGGCGTCTGCAAGGCGACGCACATCCAGGCCGCCGCGCTTGATGGTTGGGTGCTGGACCAACTGCAGGCCACCTACCTGGCCGACAAGGCGGGTGTCGCGCGGGCCATCGAGGAGTTCGTGAAGACCTGCTGCGGACGCGCCGCCGCCTCCAAGGCCCAGCCGGACCGCAGCCGAGAACTGGCCGACCTGAACAAGCGAATCAAGACGACCGTCGCCCTGCTTTCGGACAGCGACCTCGCCGACGTTGGCGAACTGCGGACCGCGCTCGTCGATCTCAAGCGGCGACGCGAGACTCTCGAGGCGGACGTGGCAAACAAGCCAGCATCCCCAAAGTCGATCGACCCCGATCGCCTCCGCGCCTGGGCACGCGAGCAGATCGCTGGGCTGTCGCAGGCTCTCAAGCCCGGCACGCCGATGCTGGAGGCACGCGCGGCCGTTCACGCGTTCATCCCGAAGATCGAGATCGACCCGAACCGAAAGGTGGGTACGCTCTACCTGCCACGCGACACGTGCAGCGCCCTTCAATCAGCGTTTGTCAGACGGGATACGAGCGCATCCCCACAACCATCAACTGTCAATCACTCCCCGCCGCCACTCTCAACGCTCCCCGCCAGGTGAGACTTGAAGAACCGGCTCGGCTTCTCATCGCTGAGCTGGTCGTTGAGTTTCTTGAGTGCCTCATCAGCAATCTGGCGCACGCGTTCGCGGCTGATGCCGATTTCCGCGGCGATTTCCTTCAGCGTCAGCGGCTCATGCCCATCAAAGCCGAATCGCATCCGCAGGATCTTCGCCTCGCGCTCATCGATCGCATCGAGCAGCCGCCGGATCGTCGTCAGTTCATCATGCCGCACCATCTCGCGTTCCGGCGGCACCGTCCGCGTATCAGCCACCATCTCGCTGATCGACATCGTGTCGCCGTTCTCGTCCGTCGGGCCCTGCGCCGGTGCACGCACCGCCTTGATCGCCCGCTTGATGATCCGCAGTTTCTTCAGCGGCAACTGCATCTCGTCAGCCAGTTCCTGCAGGCTCGGCGCACGCCCGAGTTGCCCCTCAAGCCGCCGGCTGGCCTGCTTCCACTTGGCCACCAGTTCGACCATGTACGCCGGCACGTGAATCGGCTGCACCGCATTGATCAGCGCCCGCTTGATCGCCTGCTTGATCCACCACGATGCATACGTGCTGAATCGCGCGCCCTGCGCCGGGTCAAAGCCCTCGACAGCGCGCAGCAGCCCGACATTGCCCTCTTCGATCAGGTCCTGAATCGCCAGCCCGCGATTGGAATAGTTCTTGGCGATCGACACCACCAGCCGCAGATTCGCCCGGATCATCCGCTCGCGCGCCGCCGGGCAGTTCTCATTGATGATCGCCCAGCCCAGACGCTTCTCGTCGTCGGCCGTCAGCAGCGGAATCTCGTTGATCTGGCGCAAATACAGCTGCAATGAGCTCTGAAGCTCACTGTTCGCCGACACGCGCTGCGTACGGGCTGCAGACACACCACATCCTTCGCTCAGCGGCGGCAGGCCTGGCACCCAGACAGGGATCCAGACTCAACCGCACCAGACACCCGGAACCGGGTCGGAGCCACGGCGTTCCATACGCCGGGCACAAACCCGTAGATGCAGATCGGGCCCCGAACCCCGGGGCTTGAGCCAGAATGTAATGCCCGACCCCACATCCAGCACGTCCGCCCAACTTACCAGACCCTTGCCGTCAAGCAAAATTCTTGCACAGATAACCCCTTACACCACCGCCCGCACCAACAGCCATGTTCTCCACCAATCCCGCCAACCCATCCCATCAGCGACGCCCAACCCGACCCGAGGCCACCGCCATTGCGTAAACTCTCAGTTCACCCCGACCGCCCCGCCTCCCGCTCAGCCGGGAGGACCGCACCGGGGCACGATGGAGCAGTCACCCATGGCCCGTCAGGACGACGCCACCCCCCCACCCCCACCCCCCCCACCGCCACCGCCGCCGCCACCGCCGCCCTCCGGCAGCGATGACGACGACATCAGCAACGAGGCGGACGCCGGGGCCGAAAGCTTCAGCGCGGCATCCGGCGACGAGCAATCGGTCGATCTCTCGCGTCTGCTGGCCGACTGGCCCTACGAGTCCGGCAAGATCGCCGCACGGTTCATCATGGGTGATGATCACGAGCCGCGCCTGCAGATTCGCCTGGATCTCGGCCTCCTGCAAATGCACCTCGACGGCCGGCCTGACGGCCAAAAACCCCGCGGCTTCGAAAGCCTTCTGGAATACCACGAAGCACGCCTCGACGAAATCTCCGGCGTCTCCGACCTCGACCCAGGCAGCCGCGCATCGCGCGCCAAGCGCGAGGAAGAGGACAACGACGACCCCGACGCCTTCTCACTGTCATCCGAAGACTGCCGCGAACTCCGCGAAGAAGCCGTGCAGTATTACCAGCGGTACACCGGCCTGCTGGTGCTGGAGGACTACGAAGGCGTCGTGCGCGACACGACGCGCAATCTGCGCCTGCTGGACTTCTGCAAGGCCCACGCCAGCACCGAGGAAGACCGCGAGGCCCTGGAGCAGTTCCGCCCCTTCATCATGATGACCCGCGCCCGCGCGCTGGCCAGTCAGGCGATGAAGGACCACGAGCCCAAAGCCGCGTTGCTGGCTGTGGAAGAGGGCCTCGAAGCCCTGCGCAAGCACTTTGAGGAAATCGGCCAGGGCTCGATGTTCGAGTCCAGCAGCGAGGCCCGCATGCTGCGCCGCATGCGCGAGGAACTGCTGCCTCGCCAGCCCGTCAGCAAGCGCGATGTGCTCAAGAAGCGCCTGGCCGAAGCCGTCGCCGCCGAACGCTACGAGCAGGCCGCCAAGCTCCGCGATGAACTCAAGAACCTCTCGGAGTAAGGCCCGAGCCTGTTACGCCGTGCGGTCAGTCCGCTGGCCGGGGACGAACTCGATGACGCGATACGTCTCTTCGACTTCCAGCGTGAGGTTGAAGAACCCCGCACCAGCCGCCGTGGCGATCGGCAGCCCGATCTGCATCACGCTGCGCTGCCGCACGAACGATTCGATGATCGCCGCCAGCGGCGCATCGTCATCTCCGCCATAGATCATCTCGTCGGCCGTGCCATCCATCTGGCCAGCACTCAGCGCCGCCGGTGAGAGTTCCAGCGAGTCATCGCCGCGCTGCCAAGGGTCCATGCCCGCCGCCTCACCGGGCGCAACGGGCGCGACCTTGCGCTGGCCATCCTCAACCCCCGCGCCCGGCGCCACCCGCGCCTGCATCGCTTGGAACGCCCGAAGGGCCGTGGCAGTTTGAACGATGTCATGCAGTCGCATGCCCACCCATCAGGCACACGCCATGCCACGCCGCCGCTGCCCGCGGCACCCCTCGATTTTCACGCCCAATCGAGCCCTCCACCCGTCGCGTTGGTCGCCACGCAGGTTCTCAGACCTTCCCACGTGTCGCCAAATCGCCTCATGTCGCTCCCCGGCCACACGACACCCCCCGCCCGATCGCCGCCGGCCACGCAGGATCTGTGAAAATAGGCAATTGTGAACGCTTGATGAGCCTGCGCATAAAATGCAGATTTTTTGGGATAGGGGGTTGCACCCCATCGAAAGCGCTGTATACTCCCCACGGTGTCTAAACGCACGCGGTCCTTGGAAGGGATCGCGCAGAGTGAGGAGAGAGTCTCATGAAATCTATTTTCGTGTCGCGCGGCATCGCCGCGGGTGTGGTGGCTGTTTCAGTGGCATCGCTTTCAGCGGTCTCCCAGGCAGCCATCCTGAACGTCGGGGCTTCGCAGTTCCCGGTCGCCAATGAAGGGCCCATCACGGGCACGATCGTCGGTACGCTGACGACGAACTTCTCCACGTCGCTCTACGGCGGGACGCTGTCCTCCGAAGTCATCAGCGGCGATACGACCAACCCCCTCGGCGGGCTGACGTTCGTCTACACCCTGTCAAACTTCGGGACAAGCACGTCGTCACTGTCGCGCTTGACCCTCAACGGCTTCGTCGGCATCCAGACCGACACGTCCTGGTTCGTCGGCAGCCCGCGGATCATCCCCGCGGCGGTCGATCGCACCAGCAGCCCGGACGTCATCGGCTGGTCCTGGCTGAGCTTCGGTGGTAATCAGTTGATCGGTCCCAACTCGTCGTCGTCCCAGTTGATCGTGCAGACCAACGCGACGAGCTTCAACCCCAACGTGGCGAGCATCATCGATGGTCTCGTCACGCAGTCGGGCATCCTCGCCCCGATTCCGACGCCGGGCGCTGCCGCCCTGCTCGGCCTCGGCGGGCTGGTGATGGCCGGTCGTCGTCGCGGTCGCTAAGCCCCGCGTGGCGGCCCGTGTGTGAGTGATTCCCCCTGCCTTCTGCGAAAGCACAAGGCAGGTCTTCAACGGCGCAGGAGTTTCACGGCGATAACACGCCGTGGCGCCACAGGCTCGGGCCCTGTCGACGGAAGCGTCGATCAGGGCGTTTGTTCCCGGCGAAGGTCGGGAGAAACTGAACCGCGGTCGCCACGGCATAAGTGTGCCATGGCGAGCCTCGGTACCTATGGCGTCGCCCTAGCGGGCGGCGAGAGCGCGAGAGGAGAGAGTCATGAATCGTTTTGCATTGGTGGCGTCGTCGGGGTTGGCCGTGAGCATCATCGCCAGCGGGGCACAGGCCGCGCTGCTCGCTCCGGGTGGATCGCTTGTTCCTGTTCCGCTGGTCGCCCCCGCTGGCGCCGGCTTCACGCTGCTGGCCGCTGGCACCACGCCGGTGACCGCCGCCACCTTCAGCGGCACGCTGAGCTGGGGCGTCTGGACCAACGACTCGAACAGCCCCTTCGGCCTCGCGGCCCTGAATTTCGGCTATTCATTCACGAATGACTCGACGAGCCCCAACGCCGTCGGCCGCATCACCATCAATGGCTTTGGCAGCTCGACGACTGACGTCGGTCGTCAGACGTTCAGCGGCACCGTGCAGCCCTCGATCGCCGATCGCGACAGCTCGGTCTTCGGCATCATCGGCTTCACCTACGCCTCGTTCCTCAACGGCATGATCCAGCCCGGCCAGACGAGCCAGGAGATGTACGTCCGCACGGATTCGACGACCTGGACCTTCGGCGACGCCGCGATTATCGACGGGTCGATCGCCAACGTCCCGGTGCCGGCGGTCATCCCGACGCCCGGCGCTGCCGCCCTGGCCGGCCTCGGCCTGCTGACGGCCGCCCGCCGCCGCCGCGCCTGAGCGACTTCTCACCGCGTCGTCCTCATCAGCGACGCGATCTGACATCACCCTGCCGCACGAGCAATCGCCCGGCAGGCCACACAACTTCGGCGAGCCCCTCCGTCTATCGCACCTCACCGGCGCATGGGCGGAGGGGCTTGTCATTGTCCGGCGATGGATGCGTCCGAACTGGGCGTATCAGCATCGCGTTGAAGAGAAGAGAGAACTCCCGAGGCCCGGAGGACCCGGAGAAAGATACAGGAAAACAGGGTGACCACAGGGGCACGGTGGCGCACAGGAGGACAGGGGCACGAGGAGCATCTGATCG
>JALOQT010000086.1 GCA_025453375.1 Phycisphaerales bacterium
CGGCGGCACGCACGCCGGCGGCTTCAAAACCGCCCTCACCCGCGTCATGAACGCCTACGCCAAGAAGTCCGGCATCCTCAAGGACAACGACCCCACCCCCACCGGCGAAGATCTGCGCGAAGGCCTCGTCGCCATCGTCAGCGTCAAGCTCCCCAACCCGACGTACAACAACCAGCCGAAGGAAAAACTCCTCAACCCCGAGATCGAAAAGTTCGTCAGCGATGCCGCCGGCGAAGCCCTGGCCACCTGGCTCGACGAACACCCCAGCGAGGCCAAGAAACTGGTCCTCAAGGGCATCGTCGCCGCTCAGGCCCGCGAAGCAGCCCGCAAAGCCCGCGAACTGACGCGCCGCAAAAGCGCCCTGGAAAGCGGCAGCATGCCGCACAAACTCAAGGACTGCAAAACCCGCGACGTCGAACGCTCCGAGATGTTCATCGTCGAAGGTGATTCCGCCGGTGGCAGCGCCGGCCAGGGGCGCGATGTTGACACCCAGGCCATCCTCCCGCTGAAGGGCAAAATCCTCAACGTCGAAAAGGCCCGCCTCGACAAGCTCCTGGGCTTCGAGGAAATCCGCACGCTCATCAGCGCCCTGCGCTGCGGCATCGGCGAGGAGTTCGACATCGCCAAGCTCCGCTACGGCAAAGTCATCATCATGACCGATGCCGACGTTGACGGCTCACACATCCGCACCCTCCTGCTCACCTTCTTCTTCCGCCAGATGCCCGAGCTCATCCGCCGCGGCCGCGTCTATTGCGCCCAGCCCCCGCTCTATCTGCTCGAATGGGGCAAGGGCAAGGCCAAGAAGCAGCGCTACGTGCTGGACCAGTCGGAGATGAACACCGTCCTGACCGAAGCCGGCCTCGCCCGCGCCGAGCTGGTCATCCGCGACATCATGCACATCGACGAGCGCACGATGACCGCCCCGATCGTCCGGCGGCTCAATGGCGACACGCTCCGCCGCGCCGTCCGCCTCCTGCAGCGCCTCGAAGAGCTCGTCACCATCGCCGAGCGTCGCGGCGTCAAGTTCCCCGACCTGCTCTCCAGCCGCGCCAAGGACCCCACCGGCCAGTCCCGCCTCCCCACCCACCGCCTGACCTGGACCGGTGGCGAGGCCTTCGCCTGGTCCGAAGAGCAGGCCCGCCAGATCGCCGCGGACCACAAACTCCGCCTCAACGACATGGTCGCCGACGCCTCGGCCGATCAGACCTCCGCACAGCCCGCCGGCAGCAAGCCGACGACCAACGGCCCCGCCGTCGGCCTCATCGCCACCCTGCGCGACCTGCACGAAAACCGCGAGCTCGAGAAGCTCTTCGTCCAGCTGCACGACGCCGGCCTCTCGATCGACGACTTCGCCCTCACGCAGGAAGAAGCCCCCACCGGCGAGAAAATGCCGACGAAATACGCCTGGGAACTCACCGGCGACCTGCCCGAGTCCACCCCCGCATCGGCTGACGAAGGCGACCCCGCGACCGCCACCTCCACCGACGCCACCGCCGACAGCGAGGCCGAAGCCGCCAAGGCCACCCGCCCCGCCAGCCGCATCGTCGACGCGCCCAACCTGCCCTCAATCCTCGACGCGCTGCAGACTGTCGGCTCCAAGGGCACCGAGGTCAAACGCTTCAAGGGTCTGGGCGAAATGAACGCCGAACAGCTGTGGGACACGACGATGGACCGCAGCAAGCGCACGCTGCTTCGCGTGACGTGGGACGTCGCCAGCGAGGCCGACTCGCTCTTTACGATCCTGATGGGCGAAAACGTAGAAGAACGCCGCAAATACATCGAGGAACACGCCCTGGACGTGAAGAACCTCGACGTGTAATGCCGGCTGCAACGAGCGCCATCGGGCAACGTGCATGTGAACGTCAAAGCCCAGCACCATCGAGCATCAACGTGTCTTCTGATGCGCGATCCCTGATGCCCGATGCGTGCTCGTACTTAGAACAAAATCCGCAGCCCCATCCCCACGCTCCAGTCCAGTTCCGGGCGCTGGTCCAGCCAGTTGGCCACCGGCAGTTGCAGCATCGCCTCAAAGCTCACTACCCGCCCCTCATACATAATCCCGGGTGACCAGCGCAGCTCCGTGTCGCCGTTGGTCTCCATCAGCGTGTTGAGTTCCGCCGTCACATACCACGCCCCGGTGCTGGTGCTGGTGAACGTCTCCGGCCAGAAGCGATAGACATAACTGGCGTTGAATCGGAACAGGTCCGCCGTGCCGTCGCCACCCTGAATGTTCGCCAGCCGGTCCTCGATCCCGCCGGTGGTCATCATGTAGTCCGCCTCGAGGTTCACCCCGTGCAGCCCATGCACCTTCGTGAACACCACGCCCACGTGCGGATCGACATTCACCCCATCCTTCGTGTCCACCCGCCCGCCGAAGATCACCGCGGCACGCATCGTGTCGATCGTTCCGTTGTTCTCCATGAAGAACCGGTGCTTGAACGTGAAGTCCACACTCTCCACCGCCACCTCATGGTCACCACCCCCCGCCGCCAGCGGCGCATTGGTGTCCACATACTCCAGCGGCGCCTGAATATTCAGCGACCACGCCAGCGCCAGCCCGATCTGCACGCCCAGATCCATCGTGTAAAACGTCGTCCGCGTGCTCGGCCCATCCGGGTCCGCACCATACTGGCTCACGAATGCCTGCGGCCTGAACATCAGCGCCCCGGCCACCGGCATCGTCGCCGCGTTGGTATACATCGCCTCCTGCCCGAAGCTCACCCGCTCGCCGACGCCGACCGCCGCCACACCCGCCACCACCGACAGCAGCATCCGCTGGGAAACTCCTGAACGTTTCATGCATCACTCCATCGCCATGTGTCTCATCACCAGGTACCCCCTCTCTTCGAGAGGGGGTACCGCCACAGACCAACCCAACTCGCTGGACCAACCCGTGCGCGGCGTGGCGAGGCCAGATCACACCCATGATCTGCACACTCACCGCGCCGCGGCTACACCCCTCGGCCCTCAAACCTGAGCCCTGAGTCCTGAGCCCAGAGCCTTGAGCCTTGAGCCCTTCCCGTCTACTTCTCAATCTTCACCAGCGTCAGCGCCGCGTCCTTGACCGCTTCGGACAGATCATGCGGGCTGGGGCGCGAGCGTCCACCCAGGCCGACGAGTACCTTGCCCGCGCCAAGGTCTACCTGCACGCTCGTCACGCCGCGCACGTTCTCCAACGCCTTGTCGATGTTCGTCGCGCACTGCGGGCACCCCAGGCCGTTGACCCACAGCGTCACCTCATCACCCTCCAGCGCCGTGGTGCTGTGCGTCTCGGCCAGGTCCTTGGCTGACACACTGTGTACCACGCCCTCGGTCGGCTTGGCCTCAGCCCCAGCCCCCGCTCCCGCGCCCGCCCCCGCGCCAGTGGTCGCACCACCCGCGCCCGCAACCTCAGCCCGGCCAACCTGCCCACCACCCCCCGCGCACCCGCCCACCATCATCGCGCCAGCCACCACCATCGCCGCCGTCAGTTTCGTGTACGTCGTCATGGGAATCATCCTTTCGCGGCATCGCCGCGCTCAATCTGCACTTCAGTCAACTCACTGCACCACACCACAAATCACGCCGCCGCCGCACGCCACCCCCATGGCTCACGCCACGCGCAGCAACAGCCCGGACACCTTGTGTGACTACCCCCACACCCACCCCCACGCTCCAGCGATCTACAACCGAAGCACCCCAGCCCGCCGCAGCACCCCGCGGCCCCCGCCGTCATCACCCTCCCCACCCATCTCGACCCCGACATCGACCAGAGCCGCCCGCCCACGCTCCACCCGCCCCGCCGCCGCGATCGCAGCCCACAGCGCCGGCCGATGCCGCACCCCGTCCGCCTGGTGCCTCGCTTCGCGCTGCACCCGCGCCTGCCCAGCGACCACCGCTAGATGCACCGCGCCCGCCCCACCACCCGTCGGCACGCGCGGCCCGCCGCCGCCCCCGCTCGGCATACACGGGCACACCTCGCGATCATCACACGTCCCCGGCCCGCACGGGCAAGGCTCATCACCCTCCCCGCCCGGCTCATGGCACGTGCACGCCCCACCCGCCCCGGCCGCAGAAACCACCCGCCCCGAACCCACCTCCCGATCCGCCAGCACCGCGCGCGCCATCTCGCCACCAGTCAGCCCCAGGGCGACTGCCAGCACCAACAGCATGGCACGCAGATGCTTCACTCCTGATCCTACGAACCGACCTCCCAAGGCAGTTCGCCCCCGCGACCACAAGCCATCACGCCGATCCGTCCAAACCTTCTCCAAAGACCAAATAACCCGCCGCTCCCGCCGCGCGGGACAAGCTGCCGAGGCCCACGTCCAGCGGGCCGCAGGCGGATGAGGGAGCGTCTCACGTCTCACGTCTTCTCTCACGGCGCCTTGTTCGTGTCCTGAAGGTTCTTCCGCAGCAGGCTGATCACCGGCGGCCAGATCAGGTAGTCGCCCTTGTCGTCGCGGATCATCTGCGTCGCCGTCAGCATCCGGTTGTTGTTTCCGTCCGGACCGGCGCTGTAGATCACAAACGTGTCAGCACGCAGCGGCACCTCGAAGTTCGGATAGTTGTTGCCCATCATCGACGGGAAGATCCGGATCAGGTGCGGCGCGTTGGGGTCAATCTCGCGCCCGGGCTGCAGCGTCTTGGCAATGTCCAGGCTGCCGAACTGTGCCGTGAAGTCGCGGATCGGCACGAAGAACCCGAACCGCTCGTTGGTCCGGCTAAATGGATCGCGGTCCATCGTGCGGATGAACTGCGGCGTCGAGGAGTTGATATCCCCCGGCAACTGGCCCTTGGCCAGCACAAATCCATACGTCGCCAGCGCCGCACGCGTGCCCGCCGCCTCGATCATGAACTGATTGCGCAGCTGCAGCACCTCGCCCAGGTTGCCCAGAATCAGGTCCAGGCTGGAGAACTGCACACGATCAATCCGCGCCCAGTCCGGCGGGATGTTGTGCAGCAGGTCAAACTTCCCGACCTGGAAGCGACGATCCCAGTCGCCAAACACCCCGCGCACGCGACGGTTCGTCTCGGTCGTCTCGGCATGCAGCTGCATCATCGCCGTCCACTTGGCATTCTCGCTGAACAGCCGATACGGCCGGTCCTCCGCCGCCACGCGGGCAAACGTCCGGGCAAACTCCGCCGCGTTTGCACGCTGGTTCGGCGTAAACGTCCGCGCCGTGATCTGTTCCGCCGCGTGGAAGTCACCCTGCGGCATCAGATACCGCTCGACATTCAGCACGCTCCGCGTCGCATCCAGCCGCTGATACAGCATGTCGCGGATCGTCTCAGCCGTGATCGTCCGCTTCTCGCTGCGGAAATCCTGCCACGCCAGATCGCGCACGCGCTGCAGCGCCAGGATCAGCATGTTCGTCCCGACCGTCTTCTCCTCCATGAAGTTGCGGTCGGCAATCTGGCGGGCGAAATACACCCAGTGCACCATCAGCTTCAACGCATCATCACCCTTGCCCGCCGCCATCAGGCGCGTCGCCTCATAGTGCGCCGCCAGCTCCAGCCTCTT
>JALOQT010000087.1 GCA_025453375.1 Phycisphaerales bacterium
CCCCATCACCACCGGCACCGCCGAACGATTCATCGCCACCAGCGTCCCGGGACTCCCCGGCGCCGCGACGATCTCCACACCCTTGACCATCCCCTCCACCGGCGGCCCACCCACCGCATCTACCGGCCCCAACCCCACGCCCAGCCCCACGCCTGCCAACAAGCCAATCGCCAGCACCCCCCATCGCGCGCCAGCCCGACAACGCACATCGCTTCGTGTCATCCACGCAGTGTAGCGAATCCCACCCATTCTGCGCACGCGTCCACAGCACGGCTCCCTCGGCTCGCCGTGGCATCGAAGGGCAGGGAATCGGGATTCGGCACTCGGCACCCGGCGCGGGCGTTGCATCTCCTCGTCACTCGCCACTCATCACTCGCCACGTGTTTTCATCACTCGTCACTCATCGCCTACCACGCTCCTCACGCTGCCGTGCGGTGTGGGCGGGCGGCTTTCGGCGGTGTGGTGCTGGCAGGGCCTTGGGCACCTGCGCGGTGCGTGGCGTTTGGGTCGTGCCTCTCAGGAGCGTTGATGGGCACGTGCACGAGCAGGGTGTGGCTTGGGCCGCTGGTGCGCCAGCCGCATTGGGCGATGAGGCGATAGCGGATGATGCCGTCGGCATCGGGGCGTGGGGCGTGATCGATGAAGAGTTTGCGGCCGGTGCCTGCGGTCATCGCGCTGCTGTGTGCGGCGTTCGTCGTGGCGTGCACGTTGCTCGCGGCCAGCAGGTGGCCCGCCGCGCTGGAGTGCCTTGCGGCATGGGCGTCACCAGCAGCGTGCGTGTCCATGAGCGCGGGGGCGGTCCTGGCATGTGAACCGACGCCACCAGCGGCGTGCGGATTGGCTCCGGCGATGCCGATGTCTTCCCAGTGCAGCACGTGCGCGGCGGGGTGATCGTGATCGCTGGTCGATTGCGCGTGCGTTGCGTGCGTGCTGTGCGCGAATGGTGTGCTTTGCGCTGACGCGTCGCTTGATCGCTCGCGCGTCGTGGTCCCGATCTGCGGATGTTCGCGCATGACCGCCCGCTGCACGCGATACGTCACGGTGCCGAGGCTTGATGGCTGGCGGGCTTTGAAGGTCAGTTCGATCGCGCCGGTCTGCGGCACCAGCGTCGCGCGGAGGTGGGTCGGGGCGCTGGGCGTCAGGCGCTCGCTGGCGCGGTTGGGGGTTGCGGGTGTGCGGGCGGAGCGCACGGCGGCGAGGTTGAGAATCGCTGTCGCGTCGGCGTGCTGCTCGGCGACGAGGCGGACCATCGTGATGATCCGCCCGCCCTGCCGCCGCGCATCGAGCATCGCCGCGCGGGCCGCAGCAAGGGCCTGCTGCGCAACGTCGCGGGCGCGCATGGCCTCGGCATACGCCGCCGCGGCGCGCGTGGCGGCACTGGCGAAGGATTCAGCCCGTTCAGCGCCGATCCCGAGTTCGTCAGCGTGCTCCAACCATCGCGGGGCCAACTGCGTGACAGCCTGGACAAACTCAGCATCAGTGCGCGGCAGTGCAGAGGGCATGTCCGTGTTGTCGTCACGCCCACATAACAACTTGATCGCCTCGCAAGGCGAAATGCAGAACGCGACGAGGAAGCACCATCCATCGAGCGAACACGCGGCCCACAGTGGGCTTACAACCCTGCCAGTACCCTTCCATGTGCGCAAAGCCTGCGCGATTCATGCCTTCGCCGCACGCGTACACCCCACCGCGTGCGACCCGCCGCCTCCGAACAGTCCAGCACCGCCCCACGGCCGCGCCACGTCACCCCCGGCCTGCACAGCGCGGCCCACCGGCTCAGCCGCCGCGCCGCCGGGCGGCAGCCATCACCCACCCGCCGTCGCCGTGCCGCCCACGGGCGACTGGCCAAGGACCGGCGACCACGCCGCGCCGCCGCCGGGCAGCGCGGCTTTGCCCGCAGGGACGGGAGGGCGAGTGATGAGTGATGAGTGATGAGTGATGAGGAGATGCAGCGATTGCGCCGAGTGCCGGGTGCCGATTCCCGAATCCCTGCCTTCCACGCACCCACCCAACCTGACGCCCTACCGCGACCCGCACGATCCGGTGGCGGACGACAATCTTCACGGGCCACTGTCACACCGTGGCCGCGTTCCTCTATCCTTGAGTGGATGGCTCCTCCCCCCTCCAGCACGCCAAACATCACCCGCAAGTCGCTGCTGATCCAGCTTCGGCCCGGGCACCCGCGGCGGGAGCTTGCGTGGACGGAGTTTGAGGGCTTGTACGCACCGATCATTTCGGGCTTTGCCCGCCGCATGGGGGCCAACGCGACGCAGGCGAAAGACCTTGTGCAGGATGTGCTGCATGCGTTCTTCGCCATTTCTCCGCAGTTTGTCTACGACCCGGCCAAGGGTCGCTTTCGAGGCTATCTCAAGACCTGCGTGTGGCACAAGCTCAGCCAGCTGCGCCGGCAGTCTCAGGGCCAGGTCCAGTCTCTGGGGGGGGTGGGGAGGCGGGGAAGCGGGTCCGGCAGCCATGCGGATGACGAGGCCGCGGTCGAGGCCGCCGTCGAGGCTACGTGGAATGACGTCTGGGAAACCGAGAAGCTGCATCGCGCCCTGGCCGTCGTGCGCGAGCGCTACGCAAACAACCCCGATCGCCAGCGGACCTATGAGGCCTTTGAAATGTGCGTGCTGCTGGAACGCTCGACGGAGTCCGTCGCCGCGGCGCTGGGCATGAGCGTCGAGAGCGTCCGCCAAGCCAAATCGCGCGTCAGCAAAGCCCTGCATGAAACCTTCGACCACCTGGACAACACCACCGGCTAAGACATGCCCGACCCTACCCCTCCATCGACGAAGCCGACACCACCGCCGAGCAGGTCTGAGCTTTCGCCGCGCCAGCTGGCGAAACTGAAGATCGAAATCGAAGGGTACGAACTGATCAAACGGCTCGACGCCGGCGGACAGGCGACGGTCTACAAGGCGATCCAGAAGCAGGACGGAAAAGTCGTCGCCATCAAGGTTCTTCACGGCGGCCCGCACGCCACCGATGAGGCCCGCGCCCGAATGAAGCGCGAGATCAACGCCCTTCGTGCCATCAATCACCCCAACATTGTGCAGGCGATCGCCGCCGGCCGCACGCGCTCGGGCCTCGACTGCCTCGTGATGAACTTCATCGATGGCCAGCCTCTCGACGCGCTCTGGACCGATGCGGCCTTCGCTACCGCCGTCGCGCCGCAACCCGCCGACTTGCTGCGGCTCTTTAAGACCATCTGCGACACCGTTCAGACCGCGCACCGCAAGGGCATCACCCACCGAGACCTTTCGCCATCAAACATCCTCATCGACGCGCACGGCCAGCCGCACATCCTGGACTTCGGCATGGCCTCGACGGCCTTTGATGGTATCGTCACCCGCGACATTTCCATGACCGGGCAGTTCATCGGCAAGCTGCAGTACGCCAGCCCCGAGCAGGCCCGCGGCTCGCGCACGCCCGCGGCCAAAGGGCAGGGCGCGTGCGCGAGTGTGGACATTCGCTCGGACGTCTACGCCCTGGGCATCATTCTCTACCAGCTTCTCACCAGCGGTGCATTCCCATACGAGGTGGTGGGCAACCTCGTTGATGTGCTCAACAACATCATCTACAGCGCCCCCAAGCCGCCGAGCCAGCACGTTGCCAACGGGCACACGCCTGCCGCGCCAGGGGCCGAGGGTGCCAGCGGCAACGGCACTCTCCAGGTTTCCGCGCAGCCCGCGCCCGCTCCACCTGGTTCTTCCGCGGCGGTTCGCCGCAACCCGCCCCTGGTCAACGAGACGATCGAGGCCATCGTCCTCAAATCGTTGGAAAAGGACCCCGCCCAGCGGTATCAGTCTGCAGGCGAACTCGCTGCCGACATTGATCGGTATCTCGCCGGTCAACCGACCTCGGCGGTCGTCTGGTCCAAGCGTCCCACACCCGCATCTTCATCGTTTCCTTTGCGCCGTGCGGCGATTGTCGCCGCATCGGTCGCCCTTGTTGCCGTACTCGTAGGAGTCTCCATGAACGCACAGTCACTCGCCGTCTGGCTCGGCCTGGCCACGGCCGCCGCACCTGTCCTGCCCACCGACCTCTCGCCGATCGCACCGAGCAGCGCAGAAGCGGCGATGCTGCTCCAAGCCGCCGATGCCGAAGGGTCGCAGGATCAATTGAACCGCATGGCCAAGGAGTTGGCATTTACCGATGCGCGGCTCAGCGCAGTGCTCGCCAAGCTCCGAGACTCCTTCGGCATCAAGTCGCCCGAGTTGCAGGATGGTGCCGCCGCCTCGTCGCTCCCGATCGGTGTCGATGCATACACCGCAGCGCTGGCGGCGTTCTCTGAGCAGACGGGCCGCACGCTGACGTTCACGCTCCCCGCGAGCGATGCCCGCGAGGCGCAGAAGCTTGGCGAAGAAGAGCGGTTCGCTCGTGCAGGGGATGAAGGCCAGGTCAAAGCCCGGCGAGACAAGTTGCAGACGCAGCAGGCAGCGCTCTGGGCGCAACTCGCATGGGGAACGTTTACCGGTCGCGACGACGATGCCCTCTACCTGAACCGAACCAGGGCCGCGGCGGACGCCAACGACAACGCGCGCCAGCAGCAACGAGTGATGGACGCGGGTGTCAAGTTGCAGCGCATCGCCGCACACACGATGAATCAGGCGTCCATCGCGGCGAAGGCGTCCACGAGCGAAGTGGAGAATGCCGCGCCCGATCTGGCCACCCTGACGAGCAGCGTTGCGCAACCGGTCGGCGATGCAGTCAAGGACTTCCTGACAGCAATCACCGATGCCCGCACCAAGGGGAAGTTCAGCGAGGCGGAGTTGAAGTCGATGCAGGAACTGCGCAGCATTGCCGAAGCCCTGCGCGGCGCGGCAACCAACTCGGGCACCGCCGCGACCAACATCGCCAGCGCACAAGACGAAGTTGCGCGGTCTTCTCACCGCGCCGACCTGCAAAGCGACCTGCGGGCCACGGGCGAGCAGGCCGCGAAGCTGGATCAGGCACTTCTCGCTGCGCAGAAGGCTTGGAACGTGGAAGTGGACCCGGCATCGAAGCTTGGGCCGGTTGTGCCCGTTGTTCGGCGGCCTCAGCCGCCGGCACGGAAAGAGCCACGTCCACAACCGCAGCGAGCTGCGGACAACGCAGACCCGATTGATCTTCTTGAGGTCGGTGACGGTTGGCAGGGCACTCTGACAGACGGAAACGGCGTTCACCAGGCGTCGGCCGTGATCGACTCGATCAAGGGCAACACCGTCGTGTTTAGAATCAACCCCGACTTCGGACCCTACGGCTTCACGATCGTGCTCGACGGCACAAGGGCAACGGCTGTGAGCTATGTCAGCTATCAACGCGATCCTTCAACGTTTAAGATCACCAAGAGCACCGGGTCGCTGGAGAACGGCCGTCTTCTTTTGGACATTGAGGGGACTCGCATTCCGAAGAAGGGGCCTCAGGGACCCGGCTGGTGGAAGATCGACATCAAGACCCTAAAGCCGCGAGCAGCGAAGCCCGCTGTCGAGCCAGCCGATCCTGCCGCGCGAGTGACAGTTG
>JALOQT010000088.1 GCA_025453375.1 Phycisphaerales bacterium
GCGTCGGGCGATGAGAATTTGGGCAGAGGTCAGGGGGCCCACGAGGCCGCTGGGGTGCGGCGGACGGCTTGCGGCTGGGCTGGATCGGGCTTGCTGCTGCTTGCTGCCCGATGCCTGATGCCTTCTTCGCACTGCAACGCACAACGCCCGGCGCGTGGGCGCCGGGCGTTGGGTGATTGATCAGATGGTGAAACGTGGGTTTAGCGAGCGCGGCGGCGGCGAGCAATCGTCAACCCGCCGAGGCCCAGGAGCGCTGCGGCGCCGGGGGTCGGGATCTTGTAGAGCTCGTTGTTGACGCTGCCCAGCACGTGGAAGCCACCGGGGTTGCCGGCGTTGGTCCACTTGACCTGCAGGTCGGCCTCGCCGCTGCCGTTGAAGTAGACGATTTCGATCGGGTAGAGGCCGGCCTGGGCGAAGGTGGCCCAGCCCTGGGTCTCGCCCTTGTCGCGGCTGCCGATGAACTCGGCGATGGTCTGGCCGCCGATCTTGAGGCGGAAGCCATCGTCGCTGAGGACCTTGAAGTCATACTGGCCGGGGTTGCGGATGGCGATGAAGCCGGTGTACTTGTAGATGGTGTCGGTGTTGGCCTGATTGCCGGCGGAGGCGGGGGTGATCATCGTCGAGAAGTCCAGGAAGGACGAGACGGTGCCGACCTGCTCACTGGTGGTCTGGTCGATGCGGGAGGTCATGTAGGTGAAGTTGGCGGCGTTCTGACTGATCCACATGTCGGCCCAGGGGATGTCGTTGACATGCTTGAAGTAGCCCATGCCGTTGAGGCCGGTGGCGGCGCCGGTGGGTGCCGGGCCGACGCGCTTGCTGACGGGCACGTTGACGCTGGTGGCGAGGGCCGAACCGGCGGTGAGGGCGATGGCGAGTGCGGCGAGGGTGAGTTTCATGCGTGCTTCCTTCTGTCTGTCAACCAGTCCGACGACGAGTTCTCGAGCGCTGAACGGCATGGATCTGAACGCCAGACCATTGCCGCCAAGCCGCGCCGAGCGCGCTGTCGATGAGCCGAGCGAACGAGCCGCCGAGCCCACCGAAGAGAACGTACCACGATCGTGAGCGACGTGCCGCTTTGAAGTGGCGAACATGCGGGAATCTTCGTGTTTTGCTGCAAAACCCCCCGATTCGGGATTGAACTTGGGGGAGCGCGCCCCGTGATTGCGGGGTGGGATTTGGGGACTTGAGACGTGAGACGTCAGACTTGAGACGTGAGACGTGAGATGTGAGACACCCTCATCCGCCTTCGCTCGCTTGACGCTCGCTTGGCACCTTCTCCCGCGGGGCGGGAGAAGGAATAGCGCGGTGCGTGTACGAATGACTCGTCACTCGTCACTCGGGAATGACAACGCCCGGCGCGTGGCGCCGGGCGTTGGGGATCATGCGAAGATGTTGAGCCGTTCGGCCGGATTAGGCGCGGCGGCGGCGGGCGGCGACGAGGCCGCCGAGGCCCAGGAGGGCGGCGGCGCCGGGGGTGGGGATGTAGAGGTTGGGCTTGGCCAGGAGGACGAAGGGGTCGCTCGTGCCGGCACGCTTGTACTCGATCTTGAGTTCACCCTTGACGGCGGCGTTGAAGTAGACGATTTCGATGGGGTAGAGGCCGCGCTGGGTGAAGGTGGCCCAGCCGTTGGTGGTGGCGCTGCCGCGCTCGCCATCGAACTTGGCGATGGACTGGTTGCCGATCTTCATTTCGAAGCCGTCATCGCTGGTGATCTTGAAGTCATACTGGCCGGCGGTGGGGATGGCGATGGCGCCGGTGAACTTGTAGGCCATCCAGTCGCCGATGGCGTTCTTCTGGGCGGTGGTGAGGGGGGTGTTGTCTGGCGAGCCGACCCAGTTGCCGACGGTGTTGGTCTCGTGGAGGTTGTTGTAGTCGAACTTCATGGCGGTGAAGTTGACGAGGGTGGGCTTGGTGGCGATGGTCTGACGAGCCTCGGCCAGCGTGTTGACGCTGGTGGTGGTGCGGTAGCCCATGGCGACCAGGCCGGTGCCGGGGGTGGCCGGGACGTTGCCGAGGCGTGTCGACGAGGGGACGTTGACGCTGGTGGCCAGCGCGCTGCCGGCGAGGGCGGCGACAGACAGAACGGCGAGAAGACGATTCATGGACAACTCCTGCAAGAGAGAAATCGGTGCGCCCGTCAAGGCGCTACAACACACGCGACTCGGCGGACACCTAAACGGATGAGGTGAACGCCTCAACGCGATGGAGATTACCGACGGCTGCTCGCGCGTCAAGCGATGGGGGGCGGGTTCGCGCAAACTGACTGGAATCTTCAGATTTTCTGAACGCCTTTTGAGAACCTGGCGGACGATGAATGTTTTGGACGTTCTTGTATGGCGATTGCACCCTGAATCAGGGGGTGGGTTGGTGATGTATGGGCGTGGCTGCCGCGCGGGGTGTGCGGCGTGGGGTGGTGGTGCGTGGGGACGGGGCGAGGCGAAAGGTGGATCGCTGGTCAGGCGCCCAGCGTCGCGTGCTGCACGGTCTGGCGCATGAGCGATTCGAAGGTGCCCAAGGCCTCGGCGGATTTGGCGGGGGCGTCGGGGCGGGGCGTCAGTTGGGTGTAGTGGCCGTCGGGGCCGAGCGTCCAGGCGTTGCGCCGGTCTTCGAGCATGATCTGGAGCATGTGCAGCAGCTTCCCGCGGGCCTGGGGGTCGTAGACCGGGCAGGCGGCTTCGACGCGGCCGTCGAGGTTGCGGCTCATCCAGTCGGCGCTGGCGATGTACCAGTCACCCTTGAGCGGCTCGGCCTGGCCGGCGCCGAAGTAGAAGAGGCGCGAGTGCTCGAGGAAGCGGCCGATGACGCTGCTGACGCGGATGTTCTCGCTGAGGCCGGGCACGCCCGGGCGCAGGCAGCAGAAGCCGCGGACGATCAGATCGATCTGCACGCCGGCGGCGGAGGCTTCGTAGAGCGCATCGGTGACTTCGCGATCCTCCATCGCGTTCATCTTGGCGATGATGCGGCCGCCGACGGGGCTTTCACCCTTGGCGAAGGCCTTGGCGATGGCGATCTCGCGGTTGATCAGTTCGATGAAGCGGCGCTTCATCGTGCGGGGGGCGACCAGCAGGCTGTTGTAGTCGGTCTTGAAGCTGCGGCCGGTCAGCAGGTTGAAGAGGTGCACTGCATCCTGGGTGATACGCGGGTCGCACGTGAAGAGGCCAAGGTCGGTGTAGAGCCCGGCGGTGGCGGGGTTGTAGTTGCCGGTGCCCAGGTGGGCGTAGGTGCGTAGGGCGCCTTCTTCGCGACGGACGACCAGGGCGGCTTTGCAGTGCGTCTTGAGGCCGACGACGCCGTAGGCCACGTGGACGCCGGCCTTTTCCAGGAGCTGGGCGAGTTTGACGTTGCGGCTTTCGTCAAAGCGGGCGCGGAGCTCGACGAGGCAGGCGACTTGCTTGCCGCTCTCGGCGGCTTTGATCAGGTGGGCGACGAAGGGGCTTTCGCGGCTGGTGCGATAGATCGTCTGCTTGATGGCCAGGACGTTTGGGTCGGTCGCGGCTTCGGCGATGAAGCGCTGGGCGGAGTGCTCGAAGGACTCGTAGGGGTGATGAACGAGGATGTCACCGCGGCGGATTTCGTCGAAGATGCTGCGGCCTGACTCGCGCAGGCGCGCGGGGATGACGGGCGTCCAGGGCTTGTGCTTGAGATCGGGGCGGGGCAGGTCGGCGATTTCAAAGACGCTGCGGAAGTCGACGAGGCCCTGCAGTGGGTCGACGTCGTCGGTGGTCAGTTCGAGCACTTCGGTGAGCTGGCGAAGCAGGCGGGGCGAGGCCTCACGCGGGACTTCCAGGCGGACGACGGGCGCGAACTTGCGGCGGTGCAGGGATTGCTGCACTTCTTCCAGCAGAGTGTTCTCGCCCATGTCGTCGCGGTCGTCTTCGACTGTCTCGGCGGCGCGGGTGACGCGGAAGGGCATGACTTCGACGATCTCGCAGCCCGGGAAGACCATGTCGAGGTTGGCGGCGAGGATCTCCCAGAGCTGGACGAACTTGCCGCGGCCGGATGGAGCGGCGGGGGTCGATGGGCGAGCAGGCGTCGATGCTGACGTGGAGACCGGCGCGGCTTCGGGCACGCGAATCCACGAGCGCATGCCGGTCGGCACTTTGATGCGGGCGAAGACCGGTTCGGCCAGGGGCGCGGCGTCGGCCTTGTCATCGCGCGGGTTGCGGGCTTCGCGCACCAGCACCGCGAGGTTGGCCGACAGGTTGGAGATGAAGGGGAAGCGGTGGCCTTCGTCAACAGCCAGGGGCGTGACGACGGGGAAGACGTTGTGCTCGAACCAGGCATCGATGCGTGAACGTTCGGCGCTGGAGAGCTCGGCGTATTTCAGCAGGTCGATGCCTTCGCGGCGGAGGGCGGGGCGGATCTGGCGCTCGAAGCAGTCGGCCTGCTGCTCTTCGAGATGCTCGAAGGTGGAGCGGATGGTCAGGAGCATGTGCTCCGGCGTGACGCCGCCGATTTCTTCGCGGTCCGGGTCGGTGTGTGACTCGCGCGCGGCGAGCCAGAAGCCGACGCGCTTCATGACGAACTCATCGAGGTTGCTGGTGAAGATGCCGAGGAACTTGACGCGCTCCAGCAGGGGCATGTCGTCATCAAGGGCCTGGTGCAGCACGCGCGCGTTGAACTGCAGCCAGGAGAGATCGCGGTTGAGGCGCGTCGAGCCTTCGACAACATCCGGGCGGGCGGCGTGGGCGTGCGGAAGATCGGCCGCGAGGTTGGTGGGCAAGGGCACGGGCGAGGAATCGGCGTGGGCCTGGCCGTTGGCGGCGCGGGCCGCGCGGCGCGAGGTGGCAGAGGAGGCAGAGGCGGGGCGAGTTGGGCGGGCCTGACTCATGTTCAACGATTCCTGACTGCTGCGCGACCGGCGGCACGAGGACTGACGGCATCACTGCGAGCGGGTGTATAGACCGCGGCGCAGCCGACGGCTTCGGTGACGCGAACCGACTCGACCCAGACCACGGGAGCGACTGGGGCGGCCGATGCGCGACGACGCCGTGAAGAGGTCTTCGGCTTATCGGGGGTGGAAGTTTGGAGGCGGACCGATAAAGCGTCACAAATATGTCGCGCCACGTGCTCGGCGGTCGGGTTGAGTCCGGATCGGAAGGGCTCGCAGGCGTTCAGGTTTGCATTGTGGAAGGGTCTGATAACTTCAGCGAGGTGATGCTGGACGTCGTGGAAGTCCAGGAGGAGGCCGTCGGCATCGAGGGCGTGGCCGGAGAGGGTGACGGTGACGTGCCAGTCATGGCCATGGAGCGGCTCGCGCACGCCGCGGATGAGGATGGCGTGCGCGGCGGAAAACACGGCCTGCAGTTGAAGGGAGAACATGCGGGGGGAGGGTATGGGGGTGTGGGGGGAGGTGGGGCTGAGACGTGGGACTTGGGACGTGAGATGTGAGGGAGATGCACCCTCATCCGCCTTCGTGCGGCTGGACGCCGCACTCG
>JALOQT010000089.1 GCA_025453375.1 Phycisphaerales bacterium
GTCCTGCAGCGCACTGGCGTCGCCCCCGAGGCTTCGACACCCTTCGTTCGCAGCGAGCATGCCGGGCTGATCGTCGCGATCTCCATCGCCGCCGTCGGCCTGGTCATCGGCCTCCTGCTGCCCTATGGCAAGCTCGCCACCCGCATCGGCATCGTGCTCTTCGCGTGCGTGCTTGCGGGCTGGGCGGTGCAGGCGCGGTTCGTCAAGCCGCTGGAGCGATTTGACTATGAACGCCGCATCGAGGCCGGCACCATCACCAGCGCGACGTGGACGCTCGTCCCCTGGTCCCCCCTGCAGCGTGACAGCGGCGTGCAACGCAAGCCCCCTGGCACGCGCTATGGCGAGCAAACCAACCGCCCCGACACCGCCGCGCTGGCCAGCTTCCACTTCCGCCTCGGCACCGATGCCTTCGGCCAGGATGTCCTCAGCCAGCTCATGCACGCCTCGCGCCTGGCGATCTCCATCGGCCTGGTCAGCACGAGCATCGCCCTGCTCATCGGCGTGACACTCGGGGCCCTGATGGGCTATTTCGGCGGCTGGGTGGACACGCTGGGCATGCGCATCGTCGAAATCTTCATGGCCGTGCCCGTGCTCTTCCTGCTGATCGTCATGGCCGGCGTCCTGCCTGAGGAGATGCGCACGGCCTATGTGCTCATGGCCATCATCGGCTGCTTCACGTGGACGGGCATGGCCCGGTTCACGCGTGCTGAGTTCATGAAACTGCGTAATCAGGACTTCGTCCAGGCCGCCCAGGCCACGGGCCTGCCCCTGCACAGCATCCTCTTCAAGCACATGCTGCCCAACGGCGTCGCGCCCGTGCTGGTCGACACGAGTTTCGCCATCGCCGCGGCGATCGGCGTCGAAGCGACTCTGAGCTACCTGAACCTCGGCCCGACCGAGTCGGCCAGCTGGGGCAAACTGCTGCAGTCAGCCGTGAGCACCGAGGGTGAATTCAAGTGGTGGCTGGCCGTCTTCCCGGGCGGAGCGATCTTCCTGACCGTGCTGGCCTACAACCTGCTGGGCGAGGCCCTGCGCGACGCGATCGATCCGAAACTCAAGAAGGCTCGCGTGTAACGCGACGCGTGCTGTCACCGCGTGGAGCAAGTTTTCAACCTGCTCTTGCGCGCGATTAGTTGCGCAACAGGTGGGACATCGATGTCCGCCCAAGTGCGCACACACATGGGACATGCGCCACGATTGGCCCTGCCGCGTTCCAGCGAGCAAATCGACCCGCAGGGCCATCCCCGTGCCGACGCGGCATATGGCCTTTACGCGGCTGCTTGTTGCTGCGGAGAGTGTGGGTCTCAACAACCCGCCTCACGCACGCTTTACACCCCCGAAAGCCACGTCGCTTCGGAACGCTTCTCATTCGACCTTCAGCCTTCAACCTTCTCGATGCCCCATCAACGCCTCCACCGCCGCCATGGCGCTGGCAAGGTGTTCCGGGTTGCTGGCCGTCAGGTTGATGTGGCCGAGTTTGCGGCCTGGGCGTGGGGCTTTGGCGTAGTCGTGCAGCTTCGCCGCGCCGCCGCAGGCTGAGAGGATCGCCGCTCGGTCGGGCATCGTGCCGATGAGGTTGATCATCCCTGCGGCCAGGCGCGGGTGCAGCATCGAGGTGTCGCCCAAGGGCAGGCCAAGGGCCGCGCGGGCGTGATTCTCAAACTGGCTGGTGACGCTGGCGTTGATCGTCCAGTGCCCGCTGTTGTGCACGCGCGGGGCGATCTCGTTGAAGATCAGGCCGTCGAGCGTGTCGAAGAGTTCCACCGCCAGCACGCCGACATACTCCAGCGCATCAAGCACGAGCCGCGCGATCTTTTCGGCCTCGGCCTGCCGCGCGACGGTGCCCGCGGCGGGGGCGACGCTGCGGCGCAGGATGCCCTCGGCGTGGACATTCTCAACCAGCGGCCACGTCCGCGTGTCGCCATCAACCCCCCGCACGGCGATGATCGAGACCTCACGCGTAAACCGCACGAACGCCTCGACGATCAGGCCGCCGCCACGGGCGTTGTCACCGCTGGCCGCCGCGCCAAGCGCAGCCCAGCACGCGTCGAGATCATCCATCACGCGGCAGATGAACTGCCCCTTGCCGTCGTAGCCGAAACGCCGCGTCTTGACCACGCAGGGCAGGCCGACACGGGCGATCGCGCTGGCCAGTTCATCACGGCTGTTGGCCGGGGCATATGCCGGCACGGCGATGCCGAGGCGCTCGGCCAGTTGCTTCTCCAGCAGCCGATCCTGCGCCGTGCGCAGCGCCGCGGGATTGGGCCGCACGGGCACGCCTCGCGCGGCGATGGTCTCCAGCAGCGCGACGGGCACGTTCTCCCACTCGGTCGTCACGGCGGCCAGCCCATCGAGAAACGCGTCGAGCTTGGCCTTGCTGGGCGCGTCAAACCGGTCCACATGCAGGGGTGAAATGTGCCCGGCCACAGCATCGGCCTGCTCATCCCAGCAGCGCGTCGCCACGCCGAGATCATGGGCCGCCAGCGCAAGCATCCGCCCCAGTTGCCCCCCGCCGAGGATGCCGAGCATCGGCCGAGGCGTGGTCGAAGTTGACGGTGACGGTGGCATCGGGCGAGCGTAGGCGGAGAGGGGAGGCAACATGGCTACATCGCTACATGGCTACAGGGCTACATAGATGCAGAGATGCAGAGATGCAGAGATGCAGCGCGATGCGGGAATCGAGATGCCTTCATGTAGCTATGTGGCCATGTAGCGCTGTAGCCCTGTAGCCATGTTGCCTTTCGCCAACTCCTCCACCGCCTCGCCGCCCAGCAGTATGATTGAGCGGAGGCTTCACACCATGCCGCATTATTTCCGTCTCGGTCTGCTCCCCAAGAAGCGTCACGTGCAGTTTCGTCGGCCTGATGGCGTGCTGTACAGCGAGGAACTCTTCGGCACCGAAGGGTTCGTCGGCCCCAGCAGCACGATGTACCACATCAACCCGCCGACGCAGGTCTATGGCTGGAAGACGCTGTACTCCACCAAGGCCGAGTTTGTCGAGGTCGAGGTGATGCGGATGCGTCACGTCAAGAGCGGGCACGGGATGAACGGGTTTGTGCCGCCGGAGAAGATGGCCAGTGGCATCGGCCAGGGCGTCACCCCGCATGGTGACACGATCGACGGCCGGGTCGTGCTCTTTGGCAACAGCGATGTCGAGATGGCCATCTGCAATCCGACGAGCCAGATGGAGTATTACTACAAGAACGGCCAGGGTGACGAGTGCATCTTCGTGCACTATGGCTCGGGCGTCTGCCACACGATGATGGGCGCGCTGCGCTTCGGCCCCAAGGACTACATCGTCATTCCCAAGGGCGTGATCTATCAGATGACCTGGGACGATGCGGAGATGAGCGCCGAGGAACGCTTCCTCGCCTCGCTGAACAGCGGCGGCAAGAAGGCCAAGGCCAAGAAGCCCGCCAAGGCCAGCAAGAACGCGCCCGCCTGGCGGCCTGCCGGCGCGCCGGACAACTGGACGGTCCAGCAGATGCCCCTGGGTAAGTACTTGCTCATTGAGACGATGAACGGCAGCCACATCGGCCCGCCGCCGCGCTATGTCAGCAAGGCCACGGGTCAGTTCCTGGAGCACGCGCCCTACTGCGAGCGCGACTTGCGCCTGCCGGAGCATGACTTGGCCGCGGGTCGGCCGATGTACATCGAGGGCGAAGCGGGATACGGCGAGTTTGAGGTCCGCGTCAAAGCGCGTGACTGCATGCACTCGTACATGTTCCACTATCACCCGCTGGACATCGTCGGGTGGGACGGGTGCTATTACCCGTACATCTTCAACATCAATGATTTTGCGCCGATCACTGGCAAGCTGCACATGCCGCCGCCGATTCACCAGACGTTCGAGGCGCACAACTTTGTGATCTGCTCGTTCTGCCCGCGGATGCTGGACTATCACCCCGATGCGATCAAGGTGCCGTACAACCACAGCAACATCGACAGCGATGAGGTGCTGTACTACGTCGAGGGCAACTTTGGCAGCCGCAAGGGGATCGAAGTCGGCAGCCTGACGCTGCACCCGCAGGGCATCCCGCACGGGCCGCACCCCGGCACGATCGAGGCGAGCATGCAGCACGCCTTCACGGGCGAGCTGGCGGTGATGTGCGACACGTTCCGCCCGCTGTTCCCGACCAAGGCCGCCGTCGAGCTCGAGGACATGAAGTATCCCGCCAGCTGGGAAGGCGAGCACTTCCCGCGGCTGACCAGCGGGCAGGAAGTCGGCGGCAACTTCCGCGCCGAGAAGGCCAAGGGCTCTCGCGTCAAGGCGAAGTTTGGCGACCTGCTGGACATCTACACCAACCAGAACGCCATCCCCGAGCCGCTCAAGCGACTCGGTCAACCCTCGGCCCCGACACCGACGAGGAACGTCTGGGCACCCAACGGCGCGGCTGCGCCGGCGAGCAACGGCGTGAAGAACGGCACGACGAATGGCATCGGCCAAGCGAACGGCCATGCCAACGGCAAGTCCAACGGCGCGGCTCGCAGTAAGCCCGCGGCCAGCGCGGCCAAGCGTTCGCCCGCGCCGGTGACGGGTGGGGGTGGCGGTGGGGGCGGCGGCAAGAAGCGGAAGTGACCTTCTGGCCTTCCGGCCATCGTGATCGGTGCCAAACGCGTTGACGACCCTCCAACCCCCTGTCAAAACGGGGGTTGTTTTCATTCGTCCCCGCCTCGCTACCATCGGCTCTATGAGCCAGACGATGACCTCGGCGACGACGGAGTTCGAGAAGATTGACCGCTGCGCCGACCTGGATCATCGGCCGCGCGTGTTGCTGGGCAAGATGGGCCTGGATGGGCATGATCGCGGGGTGAAGGTCATCGCGCGGGCGCTGCGGGATAGCGGGGTGCACGTCATTTATTCCGGACTGTGGCAGACGCCGCGGTGCTCGGCCCGCGGCTTGTGGGCGACTTGGCGGAGATGGGCCGCGGGGACATCCCGGTCTACATGGGTGGCATTCTGCCGTCGGAGGACATTCCCAAACTGATCGATCTGGGGATCAAGGCGTGCTTCACGACGGGCACGGGGTTGATGGAGATTGTCAACGCCGTGCGCGGGGCGACGCGGGCGTATGCGCCGATCGTCGGCGAGGGGGCCGGTGGCGGGCGGCACGCCATCGCGCAGCTCTCACGCGATATCTCGCTGGCGCACGCGGGCAAGGCGCTGCGGAACGGCGTGCGCCGGGCCAAGCCCGGGCGCGTCATTGGCGTCACTGGCTCGCCCGGCGCGGGCAAGAGCACGCTGGTGGCAGCGCTGGCTGGCGAATACACCCGGCGGGCCAAGGAGAACCCGAGCCTCGGGCGTGCGGCGGTCGTGGCATTTGACCCGATGAGCCCGATCACCAGCGGCGCGCTGCTGGGCGATCGACTGCGGGTGGACTTCAACACGCTGGGCGACGCGATCTTTTATCGCAGCCTGGCGATCACCAGCGAGGACTATCACAGCCTCGACGACATCCTGCAGATCATCGGCGGCGTTGAAGACCCGCAGCGCCCCGGCCAGGCGATGTTCCAAACGGTGTTCGTCGAGACCGTCGGCGCCGGGCAGAATGAAACGGCGATCCGCAAGCACGTCGGCCGCACGCTGGTGGTGCTGACGCCGGGCATGGGCGACGCGGTGCAGATGGACAAGGCGGGCATCCTGGAAATCGCTGATGTGTTCGTCTGCAACAAGGCGGACTATCCGGGCCAGAACGAACTGGTCAAGAACCTGCGCGAAGTCGCAGGGCGGCGGCCGGTGGTCGAGACGGTGGCGACGATGGGCACGGGCGTGCCGGCGCTGCTGGATATGGTGCTGTAGGGAGGCACTGGGGACTGGGTAATGGCATAGGGGGGAGTGGCAGCACCAGGCATCGAGCAGAATGGCGGCGTCGCGGAGCGACTCCCTGCCTTGATCACTCGAACCCTTGTCCCTTGATGCCTCCGGCTCTTATGGCGGGCGGGTTGAAAACCTGCCCCACGCGGTTGCGCACTTGGCCCTCGGCCCTCACCACTCAGCCCTACTTCTTGAACAAGCCCTTGAGGCGCTCGGCGAGGGTGAGTTCGGAGAGGTCCTTGAGTTCGCCGGCGTCGAGTAGCACGCCGCCGCAAGTGCGGCAGATGTCGATGATGACGTGCGGCTGGCGCGGGTCGGGGACTTTGATCAGCGGTGCACCATCGCGCGGGCAGTGCAACTGGCCGGGGTTGTGCATCGTGTTGTCGTAGTCGTGCCCGGCGGTGCCGTAGTCGACTGTGTCGGCGGTTTTGCGATCGGCGCTGGCGACAGCCAGTTCGTACGGATCGCACCACACGCGCCCGCAGCGGGCGCAGTGATCGAGCGTCACGCGGCCGGCGCTGATCTTTTCCATGTACGCCGCGTCATGCGGGCAGCGGATGCGTTCATCGGCGGGCTTGCCGGGGGAGGGTGAGGTGGGCATAGTCGGAGTGTACCACGCGGCGTGGGGCGTGCAAGGGTGCGATGTGCGTGAATAGGGTTGGCGATGTGGTGGAAACAGCTAGAGGCTGATTGTGTGGCCACCGAAGGCGCGCCCTGGGAGGATGCGGCGTTGTCTGCACCATCGAGTCGCGGTGCCTACATCCGCGGCGGTCTGGTGGTGACGCTCATCATGGCGATCGTCGTGCTGGCGGTGACGTTCTGGCCAATGCTGGGCGGGTGGACGACGATCGAGCCGGGGGGTGGTGGACGGTCGCTGACGACGGCCGGGCTTGTGGGCGTGGTTGCGGCGATCGTCATGCCTTTTTCGCTGTCGGCGATCTGCGCCGGGATGGTTCGGCGGACGGATGACATGGTGCGTCTGGCTCGCCTGGAAAAGCGGATTGAAAGGAAGCTGCAAGCACTCGCGCCGGATGACACGACAGGCCGCGATGAACTGCACGCGCTTCGAGCCCGCGGACGCGGTGTGGCGCACGATCTGCCCTGCGGGTTTGATATGGACTACTGGCTGAAGTACACAGGGCCGAGCGGCAAGCGGGTGCTGGTCTTTGGTTCGTCGATTCGATGGACCAAGACCGATGCTCAGGAGCCGCCGCCGATTGATGATCTGCATGAGGATGCGGACCTCGGCGAGCTGACGCTGAGCGGGCAGTGGCTTTCGTGGGGTGCGGCGATTCTGATCGTCGCCGGCGTGTGGGTGATGGCGGCGTGGATCGGCGGGCGTTCGCTGATGCCTTCGGGGTGCACGATCTGGGCGATGATCTCATTTGTTCCGCTGCTGGCCAGTTCGCGGTGGTTCATGCCGCTGCGTCTGGCACGGATTGCGAGCATCGGGCGCGTGACGATCTCGGGACTGACAGGATCAGTCGAGTATTCGCGGGATGACAGCGTGCTGATGGTGAATTGCTATTCATCCACAGTACCAACGCCCTGGTCCGCCACGATGCTGCGCCGCGACGGGCGCTCGGCGTCAATCGACTTCCTCGACGAGAGCTCGCAGGCGAAACGACCGGAGGTGATGGCGGCGCTGCTCTCGCGCTGGGCCGCAGGGCGGGAAACCAGTGGCCACGAGCAGCGTCGGCCCAATCGCCACGGCACGTGACCTCACGCCGCCGCTTTCGCCGCGCCCAGGGTCGCCAGCATTGTGGCGATCTGCTCGGGGGTCGCGGCCAGGTCTGCCGCGCCGGCGGTGACGACGGCGCGGGGCATGCCATAGACGACGCAGGACTTGGCTTCCTGGGCGATGATCGTGCAGTTGCCGCGGGCGCGGAGTTCGGCGGCGCCGCGGCCGCCGTCGTCGCCCATGCCGGTCAGCACGATGGCCAGGATGCGGCCCGGGCAGGCTTTCGCGCCGGTCGAGAGCAGGACGTTGACGCCTGGCTTGTAGAGCTCGGCCTTGGGCTCGTCGCTCATGGTCAGGGCGAGTTTGGTGCCGTGGCGGTTGATGTGCGTGTGCTGGCCGCCGGGGCACATGTAGATCGTGCCCGGGGTGAGTGGCTGGCCATGCTCGGCGTGCTGGACGGGGCGTTTGGCCGTCTCGCTGAGGCGCTGGGCGAGGCTGCGCGTAAAGAGCACGGGCATGTGCTGGGCGATGATGACCGGGCAACTCAGCGATGCGGGCAGCGCGGGAACGATGGTCTCCAGCACCGGCGGCCCGCCGGTGGAGGAGCCGATGAGGATCAGGTCAAACTCATCGGGCTTGAACTTGTGCGAGGGGGCGAGCGGGAAGGTCGGCGCGGGGGTGTTGTCGACGGGGCGGACGAATGGGGTCAGCGACGGCCCCCCACTGCCTACAGGGCTGGGCCACGTCGGCGCGATGGCCTTGATCTTGGCCAGCAGGTCATCGCGCATGTCGTCCATGTGCAGCGAGACGTTGGAGGCGTCCTTGGCGATGACGTCTGCCGCGCCGAAGCGCAGGGCCGTCAGGGCGGCATGGCTGCCGGCGGTGGTGAGGCTGGAGCACATCAGCACCGCCGGGGCGGGGTTGCACTCGCGCTTGATGGCCCGCAGCGCGGCGAGGCCATCGACGTTGGGCATTTCAATGTCGAGGGTGATGACGTGCGGCTTCAGGGCCTTGGCCTTGTCGAGGGCTTCCTTGCCGTCACGCGCGGTGTCGATGACCTTGATCGCCGGATCGGAGGCGAGCAGGCGACTGAGGGCCTGTCGCATGAAGGCGGAGTCATCGGCGATGAGCACACGGATGGGCTCGCGCGATGGGGTTGCGGGTGTCGAGTTGGGCTTACTGAGTGTGGACATCGCGACTCCCCAAACGCGGCGTCTCAGCCGCGAGGTGTGATCTGGGGAAGTCATCGGCTCATGAGAAAGCCGGGGCGAGGATGGTGGCCGGTGAAAGGCGATAAACGTTTGAACGACGATTCGCCGAGACTGTGGGTGTGGTTATCGACCACCAGACTGGGTGGTGAGGGCGGATTCCGAATGAATGTTGGGAGATCGGCGGCCTTTCGCCGGGCCCGAAGGTCCGGTGATCTCGTCGCCGACTGAAATGCCCGGGAGAGGACTTGAACCTCCACACCCTTGCGGGCTCTACCACCTCAAGGTAGCGCGTCTGCCAATTTCGCCACCCGGGCTTGAGTGGGAGGGGAGTGTAGGGGCGATGTGGCGGCAAGTGAAGCGTGCGGGCCCGGGCGATGCGCGGGGAGGGGTCAGGCTGCCGCCAGGCGACGGACGCTGATGATCGCTACGACCAGGCCGACGGTGCCCAGGGCCAGCAGGGCTGCGAGGTATGGGGCGATGTCCAGCACGGTGAGGTTGCGCCAGATGCCGCCTTCGAGGCAGGCCATGGCCCAGGCCATGGGGGAGACGTTGGAGACCGCCTGCATCCAGCCGGGCATGACGAACGTCGGCACGGCGGCGCCGCCGATGAAGGCCAGGACCATCATGACGGCCCAGCCCAGGCCGCTGGCGGCGCGCTCCGTCGGGGCCAGGACGGCCAGCAGGCTCATGATGCCCACAAACGCGAAGGCGACGACGGCCAGGGCGACGGCCAGCGTCGTGGTGTTGCGCAGCGAGACGCCCAGCCACGAAGCGAGCACGAGCATCGCGGCCATGGCGGCGGCGATGGTGATGAAGCAGGCCAGGGCCTTGCCGACGATGAGCTTCCACGCGGGCATGGGGCTGGAAGCGAGGCGGGCGAAGGTGCCGCTGCGGCGCTCACCGATGAACGAGACGGCAAAGCCCATCGCGGCGCCCATCACGCCCCAGACCAGGCCTTGCGGGAAGGAGACGGCAAAGGCGTTGGTCGGCGTGGTGCGGTCGGGCTTGACCTGCGAGAACTCGACACGGACGGGCATGAAGGCGGGGCCGCGGGGGGCGGGTGATGCGCTGTCGGTGGTCGTCGCTGGCTGGGCGTCGCGCCGGGCGGTGGTGGTCATGAAACTGTCCAGCGCGGTGAAGAACGTCTCGAAGACGAGGCGGTCGGTCATGGTGACGGACTTGTCGTCGGCGATGGCTTTGCGTGCGGCGGCGGTCTGCTTGCGCATGGCGGCGGGGTCGCGGAAGTCGTCGGCCATGGAGGCGAAGGCGTGCTGCTGGAGGATGCCCTGGAGCATGCCGCGCTCGGCGGCGCGGGATGGATCGGCCCCGACTTGCACCGTGGCGGTTTGGCCGGCGAACATGTTTTCGCGGGCTTTGGCATAGCCGGTGGGGATGTGCACATACGCCACGGCCTTGCGGAGCAGGACTTGCTGGCGTGCCCAGGCCAGAGGATCCGGCGCGGCGGTGGGCGAGGGCGAGTCGATGATGCGGAGCTCTTCAGCCGAGGCCAGGCGCTTGGCCAGCGCGGTGCTGGCGGGGGTGTTGTCGCTGTCGATCAGGGCGATGGTGAGGCGGGCGTTGTCCAACGCGCCCCCCCCCCACCCAGGAGCAGGTCTTTGCGGGCGAGTGCCCAGATCTGGTAGATGGACTGGTGCATGGTCAATCGCGCAAACTGCGCCCCGTGAGGTGGAGGAAGACCGACTCGAGCGTCGGGCCATGGATGCGGGCGGAGACGACGCGTGAGGAGCCACCGTCGGAGGCGGCGACGGTCGCCAGGGTGCGGACGGGGTCGGTGCTTTCGATGCGCTGCGTGCCGGTCATGCCCGTGCGGATGACTTCGACGACCGAGGGCCCGCCATGGTCGGCCAAGAGTTGCGGGACGGAGCCATCGGCCAGCAGTTTGCCGCGG
>JALOQT010000090.1 GCA_025453375.1 Phycisphaerales bacterium
GAGGGCGCGGCGTCGGACGGTGCGGGGTGTGCGGGCCGTGCGTCCGATAGGGGGCTTGGGACGGGGGCTGTCGGTTGTGGGTGGTGGGGCGACTGGCGAGGTGATTTACTGGCACGGGGTGAGCTTGCCACCCCTGAAAAGCGGGGGTTTGGCGGAGGGGGCGGCGGTCTTCACGGAACCTTGATGGAGTAAGGTACATCGGGCGGACCTCGGCCCGCTAAAACACTGCACCTGCAAACGATGTGCGGGTCGGTTGAGTGATCCGATCCTTTCCCGCAGGCCAAGGAGCGAACTGTGAACAGCGTACTGATGGGTCTGGTTGCGTCCGGCACGATCGCCTCGATAACGATGGCGGCCCCCCCGGTGGTGGATTCGGCCCTGCCGACGTACAAGGTGGCTGAGGGCGTGTCGGGCTCGGTCAAGAGCGTCGGCAGCGACACGATGAACAACATCATGACCCACTGGCAGGAGGAGTTCAAGAAGCTCTATCCGGCGGTGCAGACGAGCCTCGAGGGCAAGGGCAGCAGCACGGCTCCGCCAGCGCTGATCGAGGGCCAGGCCCAGTTCGGCCCGATGAGCCGCCCGATGAAGGGTGACGAAATCGACAAGTTCGAGAAGAAGTTCGGCTACAAGCCCACGGCCCTGCGCACGGGCATCGACGCGCTGGCGATCTTCGTCCACAAGGACGCGCCGGTCAGCGAGATCACGATGGAGCAGGCCAAGGCGATCTTCTCCGTTGAAGGCAAGGACATGACCTGGGGCGACCTGGGCGTGACGAACGCTGAATGGGCCAGCAAGCCGGTCAGCCTCTATGGCCGTAACAGCGCCTCGGGCACGTATGGCTACTTCAAGGAGCACGTGCTGGGCAAGAAGGACTACAAGCCGACGGTCAAGGAGCAGCCGGGCTCCTCAGCGGTCGTGCAGGCGGTGGCGACGGACAAGTTTGGCATGGGCTACTCGGGCATCGGCTACAAGACGGCTGACGTCAAGGCCCTGAAGATCAAGAAGGATGCCAAGAGCCCCGCCGTCGAGCCGTCGGCTGAGAACTGCTATGACGGGTCATACCCGATTGCGCGGTTCCTGCTGGTGTACGTCAATCACAAGCCGGGCACGCAGATGGAGCCCCTGCGGGCTGAGTTCACCCGCATGATCTTCAGCAAGCAGGGCCAGGAGGCGGTGATCAAGGACGGGTACATCCCCGTGACGGCGGACATCGCCCGCGAGGACCTCAAGGCCCTGGGCCTGAACCCGACGTTCTGATCGCGTCGATGTGAGGTATCTCGCTGATTGAGAAATGGCGAGAGTTGCAAGGTACCCTCCCGGCGGGCGTCAACACGTCCGCCGGGTTTTCGGTTAGTGGCAGGGTCGGTGGCAGGGTTGGTGCTTTGGGCCGGTCCTGCATGTGGAAGTTGGAGGTTCGGTTCGGCGGATCGAAGAGGTTCATCGCACGGATCGATCGCACGTCATGGCCAGGCGCACGACCAGCCCGCGAGTCCGGTTCATCGACGCGGCCAGCCGCGTGCTGATCACCGTCGGGGGTGTGGGGATCATCGCGGCGGTGTTGGCGATCATGGCGTATCTGCTGGGGAATGTCACGCCGCTGTTCAAGTCTGGCGAGATTCTGTCCACCAGCGAGAAGAGCGGCGTGGCGCTTCCGGCGACGCCGGTGGTCGCGGCGCTGGATGAGTATCGCGGATCGGCGGTCTTGATGTTCCCTGACGGGGGGACGCAGGCGATTGCGGTGGATTCCTGGACGCTGTCGCCGCGCGTCGCACCGGTGTTGCCCGAGGGGGTGACGGTCACGAGCCTCAGCCAGCTCAACGAGGCGGGCAAGGCGGCGCTGGGGCTGAGCGATGGCTCGGTGCAGGTGGTTGAAGTCGGGCATGAGACGACGTTTCTGTCGCCCAGCGAGGCGACCGAGGCGATGCGGGCGCTCAAGCCCGGTGAGCGGCTGACGCTCGGGCCGAACGAAGGGTTTGTCGAGCGGACGCCTCAACTGCAGTTCCGTCGGACGTCGCCCAAGATCACTTCGCTGGCGCCGGTGACGCTCAGCGAAGGGCAGGGGCCGGTGGTGCGGTTGGACTTCCGATCGGGCACCAGTGCGCAGTTCCTCGTGGCGCTGCGCGAGGATGGCACGCTGGTGTTCAACACGGTCAACATCGTTCGGCCGCTGGGTGGGGGCCGGCCACGCACGAGGCTGTCGAGCGAGACGATTCCGTTTGCGCCGCCGAAGGCTGCTGGGGGTGGTGCGATTGGCCTGCCGGATTACATCTTCGCGAAGGACGACGGTGCGGAGGTCGTCGCGATCTGGAAGAACGGCACGGCGCAGCGATACGCCAAGACCAGCTCGACGCCTTGGGTGCTGGCCGACACGCTCAGCCTGCTGCCGTCGGGACGGACGATCACTGCGGCGCGGATGCTGCTGGGCAGCAAGACGGTGATCGTCGGCGATGATCGAGGTGGCATCGCTGGCGTGTTTTCAGGCCGCACGCAGACGATCCGCACGCCCGACGGGGCGGAGCTGGTCGTGGCGCATCGATACGACACGGGCTTCGGCCAGCCGGTGACGGCGATCGGCATCAGCCTGCGGGACCGGTGCTTCGTCGTTGGCGACAAGGCGGGCAACGTCGTCATGCTGCACATGACCAGCGGCAAGACGATCGTCCGCCTGCCCGCATCGGGCGGCGGCGAATCGATCGCCATGGCGACGGTGGCGCCGAAGCTCGATGGCTTGCTGGTGGTTCGGCAGGACGGTCAGGCTGCGGGCTTGTCGACGTTTGACCTGGTCAGCCTGGCGATTGAGCCGGGGCATCCGGAGGCGAGCATCTCTTCGCTGTTTGGCAAGGTGTGGTATGAGGGGGATGACGGGCCGAAGTTCACGTATCAGGCCAGCACGGGTGAGGACACGGCCGAGACGAAGTATTCGAAAGTGCCGCTGATTTTCGGCACGATCAAGGCGACGCTGTATGCGATGCTCTTTGCGGTGCCGATCGCGATTTTGGCGGCGATCTATACCAGCGAGTTCCTGCACCCGCGGGTGAAGAACGTCATCAAGCCGGTGATCGAGATGATGGCCAGCCTGCCCAGCGTGGTGCTGGGCTTCCTGGCGGCGATCGTCATAGCGCCGCTGTTTCGCGACTATCTGCCCGGCGTGCTGATGGCGTTTTTCATCCTGCCGGTGTCAGTCCTGCTGGCGGCGTATCTGTGGCAGATCCTGCCGATCCGGATCACAACGCGGCTGAGCAGCTATCAGCATCTGGCGATGATCGTGGTGATCTGCCTGGCGGCGGGGGCGGCGGGGATCGGGCTGGGGCGCGTGGCCGAGCGGGTGCTGTTTGCACCGACGACTGATGAGCAGCTGGTGCTGGCGGGGAGCGTCACGCCGGTGCCGCGCGAGCAGTGGCCGGAGAGTGTGCGCGACAAGCGGGCGTTTGACGGGCAGGCGCTGCGGCCGTATCGGGCTGAGGGGTTGTATTACGGCGATGCGTCATCGGGCGGCGGCGTCGTGCGGCCGACGGGCAGCGTGACGGACCCGGCGGTGGCGACGACGATCGCCGCGAGCGAACTGGACAAGGCAGACATTCGCAAGTGGCTCGACGGCACGGTCGGGCTTGCGTGGCCTGGGTGGCTGCTGGTGCTGACTGGGCCGGGGTTGATCGTCGCATCGCTGCTGCGCGGGAGGTTGGTCGATCGATACGTGCAGTCGCTGGCGTTTGCACGCGTGGGCACCAGCGCGGCGGTGCTGGAACTGGTCAAGTTTGTGTTGACGGTCGTCACGGGCCTTGGGCTGGCGGCGCTGGGCGCGGGGCTGCTGACGAGCATCGGCCTTGATGCCCGCGACAGCGTGCTGGGAAGCTACACGCAGCGCAACACGCTGGTGGTCGGAATCGTGATGGGCTTTGCGGTGATTCCGATCATCTACACCATCAGCGAGGATGCGCTGTCGGCGGTGCCTGGGCAGCTGCGCAGCGCGAGCCTGGGCTGCGGGGCGACGCGCTGGCAGACGGCGACGCAGGTCGTGCTGCCGATTGCGCTGTCGGGGATTTTCAGCGCGGTGATGATCGGCCTCGGCCGCGCCGCGGGGGAGACGATGATCGTCCTGATGGCCACCGGCAACACGCCGGACATGACGCTGAACCTCTTTGCCGGCTTCCGCACGCTGGCGGCAAACATCGCGGTGGAAATGCCCGAAGCGGCGAAGGACAGCACGCATTACTACGTGCTATTCCTCGGGGCGCTGTGCTTGTTTGCGTTGACGTTTGTGGTCAACACGGTGGCGGAGATCGTGCGGATTCGGGTCCGCAAGCGGTCGGCGTCGCTGTGAGTGGTGGTTGGTGGTGTGATGGATTGTGCTGACGTATGGCTTCGATTCCTTCCAGCCCGGGCCAGCAGGTGACGCCAGCGAGTGGTGGCGCGGGGCCATCGAAGTGGCAGGCGCGGTCGCGGTCGACGCCGCTGGCTTCGCGTGGCGAGCCGATGGTGTGGCTGACGGGCGGGGCGCTGGCGATCTGTGCGGTGATGGTCGTGGCGCTGCTGACGATCGTGGTGATCGGCGGGGCGCGAGCCTTCTGGCCGCGGACGATCGAACGCGTGACGCTGAATGATCGCGCGGTGACGCCCGGGCAGGTGTTCCTCGGGTCGGTGGTGCGGAGTGATTCGTATTCACCGGCGCCGGCGGAGCGAGAGACGATCGAGGCGCTGCAGGCGGCGGGCAAGATGCCAGCGGGCGCGCTGGATGAGGAAGGCCTGCCGATTCGCAGCTTGTATCGCGTGGGCAACAAGGAGTTTCGTGGGCAGCCGTTTGTGTGGGTGCCGGTGTATCACATCGCGTCGGCGACGCTGGAGCCGAGCGCGACGCTGCTTGAGCGCACGGCCTGGGGTGTGTGGCATGGCTATCCGCAGGCGGTGCGGCACAGTGTCGAGCGCACGGTGCCCGGCCCGGCATCGGCGGTGGTGCTGAAAGAAGCCGCGGCGGCGGGTGACGGGGCCGGAGGGATTGACGAGCGAGCCGCGCGGGTTGAGCGCGTGGTGCTGGGTGATGGGCCGGATGGGACAGTCCGCGTGCGCGAGACGCGCGTGTGGGATGCGTCGGCCGAGCAGGCAATGGCGGTGTTCCGGGCGCAGCACGCCGCGGCGCGGGCGCGGGCGGCGGAGATCGAGGAGATCAAGACCACTGAGATCGGCCGCGTCAATCGCGGGCTGGAGCATGAGCGTTTGCTCGTGCGTGCGGCGGAGATTCGCCACCAGCGCGGCTTGGCGACGGATGAGTCGGGCGTCGTCAAAGTGACGGGCGTGATTCCCGACTCACTGCGGTGGCCGGTTTCGCTCGCGGCGGGGCTGGCGCTGCTTGGGTATCTTGAGAATCCGCTGCGTCATCGCGGGATTGACGATCAGC
>JALOQT010000091.1 GCA_025453375.1 Phycisphaerales bacterium
GCTGGCGTAAAGCCGGCTGACGTCGGCCTCGCGGGTGAGGTCATAGTCCTTGCGGCGGGGGACGAAGATGTCCTGGTCCTTGACGCCGCGACGCTTGAGGGCGGCCAGAACGGACTTGCCCAGGAACCCGGCGCCGCCGGTGACGATGATCTTCTTGTTGTTGAGGTTCAGCATGGTGTGTGGGTGGGGTGTGGGGGCGGGTGTGGCAGGCGGGTGTGGCAGGCAGGGGAGAGACGCGTGAATCGAACGCGAGCGGGTGTATCGACCAGACGGGTGGCGAACCGTTGTCGTGCGGCGTGCGTGCGGGACGCTTGCTCGATTATTGGACCATCCTCGCGCCGCTGGCCGGGGCTAAGGTGGATCGTGAGCACGAATGTCCCCGAGATTGTCACGCTGGCGGCCCGGGCGGTGCAGGAGGCGGGCGTGGCCTGCGCGCGGTTGCAGCGCGAGCTGGGGTCGGGGGCGACGGCCAAGCAGGATGGCTCGCCGGTCACGATTGCCGACTACGCGGCGCAGGCGCTGATCACGCGATCGCTGATTCGTGCGAAGATCGATGGGCCGATCGCGGCCGAGGAGCAGGCGGAGATGCTCCGCATCATCCCCGGACTGCTCGACGCGGTGACCGCGGCGATTCGGCGGGCCAGTGACTGGACAGACGCGACGAACGAGGACGTGCTGAGGCTCATGAAGCACAACGCCTGGCGCGAGCAGCAGCTGCCCCCGCGCGTGTGGATGATCGATCCGATCGATGGGACCAAGGGGTTCATCGCGCAAAGGCACTTTGCCGTGTGCCTGGCGCTGATTGAGAACGGTCGGCCGACGGTGGCGGCCTTGGCGTGCCCGAATCTGGCGCTGGATGTGACGCTCGAGGCCGGGCCGCTGGATGCATCCGGCGGCGGATGCATCGTCGCGGCGGGGAGTGACACGCCCGTGCTGCACGCGCTGATGCGCGAGGCCGATGGCACTGCGAGCCAGACGCCGCTGACGGCGGTGCCGATCAATGACGGGCCGATGCGTCGTGAGCCGATTCTGACATTCTCCGTCGAGGCCAGCGAGGGGCGCGTGCGGGACTTTGAGGCGATGGCGCAGGTCATGCAGCGGCGTTTCGGGCGCAGGCCGGTGGCGCTGCCGATGGATAGCCAGGCGAAGTATGCCATCGTGGCGCGCGGGCAGGCGGATATCTATGACCGACCGCCGCGGCGCACGCGGGAGAAGTCGTGGGATCACGCGGCGGGGTGCCTGCTGCTGGAGCGGGCAGGGTGCACGGTGACGGATTCACGCGGCGCGAGGATCGACTGGTCACGCATGACGCTGGGCCTGGCCGAGGGCATTCTCGGGGCCCGCCAGCCATTCCATGACCAGGTGCTGGTGTCGCGCCGGAATATCGGAATCGTGTGAGGAGTGGCGAAGGTTGCACGGCTTGGAAAGCCGTGCAACGAGGTGTCTCGCTGCATGGCTTGAACAGTTGCGAGACGAGGTATCTCGTGGCTCGGCTCTCCAAGCCGTGCACATGCTTGACACGTCGCGATGTGCGTGCATCACTGCGCGGGCGGCGGCGGGGGAGCAGGCGGCGGCGTTGCCTGCGGTGGCACGCGCAGTTCTTCGGTCGTGATGCGCCGGGCGGTGATCGCGCTGGGGTTGTGCGGGTCGGCGTGCAGTTCATCGCGCACGGTGGTGCGGAGGGTGCCGGGGCCGATGGGCGTCGTCACGGGCTGCTCGTCGTGCGTCACGCGCACGGTGGCATGAGGCGGCTGGGACGTTACATCGGTTTTGATGGCCTTGATGATGTGGCCAAAGAAGCCGCCGATGTTGTGTGGCAGCGAGGGCTTGGCGGCCTTCTTTCGCGGCGGCGGGCCGGAACCGGGTTGACCATCAGGCGAGGCCATGGCCCATCGTATCGCCCGGTGCTGGCCAATCGGCGTCTTTGGTGGTGGCGCTGGCGAGCATTTTGGCGAACTTGGCGTGGGTCACTTCGACGATGCCGAACTGGCGCATGTGCTCATTGGCCAGTTGCGTGTCCAGCAGGGCAAACCCGCGCGATCGCAGGAGATGCCAGAGGTGCACCAGGGCGATCTTGCTGGCGTTGGTGCCGCCAAGGTCCGGGCGGCTGAACATGCTTTCGCCGAAGAACGCACCGCCGAGGTGCACGCCATAGAGCCCGCCGACGAGCGTGCGCCGGCCGGTGGCGGCGTCGGTCGCCCACGCCTCGATGCTGTGGGCGTGGCCAGCGTGGTGCAGGCGGGTGTAGGTGTCGATGATCCAATCGTTGATCCACGTTTCGCGCGTCGTGCCCAGGTTGTCCTGGCGGGGCGTGTCGGCACAGGCGGAGATGACCTGAGCAAAGGCGGTGTCGGTGGTGAAGGTCAACGGCGTCTTGCGGGCGGCTGCGCGCAGGGAACGCGGGATGATCAAGCCGCCGTCGGCCAGTGGAATGATCGATCGACGCGTGGCCCGGTAAAACGAGACCTCGCCATGGCGACTGTCGGCCATGGGGAACAGCCCCTGGGCATAGGCGGCGAGCAGGGCATGAAGGTCCGGTGAGAGCACGTAGCGGCAGGATAGATGCCAGCGCGTCGGTACCGGGCGGGGGTGGCTGCCAGATCGGCAGCAGGTGGGCGAACGGGCGTTCGGGAGCGGTCGCGATTGGGCGGTGCGAGCGGGTCAATCACGGCGGGCACGCGGCTTGCAGAGAGCCACCATCGGAGGTATTGCCCCATGCGGATGGACCGTTTCACCACGTTGGCCCAGCAGACGCTCGCCGATGCACAGGCCGAGGCGATGACGCGGAAGCACGGCGAGGTGCAGAGCCTGCACGTGCTGCACGCGCTGCTGAAGGACAAGCAGTCCGTCACCTGGTCGATCCTCGCCAAGGCGGGGGCGGATGCGGCGCGGGCGGCGATGATCGTCGAGAGCGAGCTAGGGAGGCTGCCGCGGGTGGATGGAAGCACGCCGCAGGTTGGGCGCGCAGGGATGGAACTGCTGCAGGCGGCCGATGCCTCGGCGCGGTCGATGAACGATGCGTACATCAGCAGCGAGCATCTGCTGCTGGCGGCGGCGGAGGTTGGTGGTGGCGGGGGTGGTGGGGGGGCGAAGCAGGTGCTGAGCCTCTCGGGTGCGACGGTCGCGTCGCTCACGCAGGCGATCAAGGCGATCCGCGCGGCCAGCGGGGTGCACAACGTCAGCGATGCGGGGGCCGAGGGGCAGTTTGAGGCGCTCAAGAAATACGCGATTGACCTGACGGACAAAGCCTCTCGCGGCAAGATCGACCCCGTGATCGGGCGTGACGAAGAAATCCGGCGCGTCATGCAGGTGCTGGAACGCCGCACGAAGAACAATCCGGTGCTGATCGGCGAGCCAGGCGTGGGCAAGACGGCGATTGCCGAGGGCCTGGCGCTGCGGATCGTCAATGGCGACTGCCCGGAGAACATGCGAGGGCAGAAACTCATGGCGCTGGATGTCGGCCAGTTGCTGGCCGGCGCGAAGTTCCGAGGCGAGTTTGAAGAGCGGCTCAAGGCAGTCCTGCGCGAGGTGACGGCCAGCAGCGGGCAGATCATCCTGTTCATCGATGAACTGCACACGATCGTCGGTGCTGGCGGGGCGGAGGGTGCGGTCAGTGCGGGCAACCTGCTCAAGCCGGCCCTGAGCCGCGGCGAGCTGCGGTGCATCGGCGCGACGACGCTCGATGAGTATCGCAAGCACATCGAGAAGGACCCGGCCTTTGAGCGACGGTTCCAGACGGTGTTTGTCGATCAGCCGAGCGTGGAAGAGACGGTGGCGATTCTGCGCGGGCTCAAGCCTCGCTATGAGGCCCACCACGGCGTGAAGATTCTCGATGGGGCGATCCTGGCGGCGGCGCAGCTGAGCCAGCGATATATCACCGAGCGGTTCCTGCCGGACAAGGCGATCGACCTGATCGACGAGGCGGCCAGCCGTCTGCGGATCGAGAACGACAGCATGCCGACGGAGCTGGACGAACTTCGCCGCAAGATCATGCAGTTGGAGATCGAGCGCGAGGCCTTGAAGATCGAAGTCAGCGACTCGAAGACCGACGGCACCGGGCGCGAACTGGCCCGCATCGAGAAGGAACTCAGCGGCTTGCAGGAGCAGAACCGCGCCCTCTCGGCCCGATGGGAGGACGAGAAGAAGGAACTTGGCGGCGTCAAGGCGATCAAGGAGCAGATCGATCATGCCAACACGCGCCTGGAGCAGGCGCAGCGCAAGGGCGAACTGGAGTCTGCCGCGCGGATTCGCTATGGCGAACTGCGCGACTTGCAGCAGAAGCTCGACGCGGCGGAGGCCGCACTCAAGGCCCGGCGTGATCGCGGGGACAATCTGGTCAAGGAAGAGGTCGACAGCGAAGCGATCGCTGAAGTGGTGGCCCGCTGGACGGGGATTCCCGTCTCGCGCCTCGTCGAAGCCGAGCGCGAGAAGCTGCTGAAGATGGAACAGCAACTGGCCAAGCGTGTCGTCGGCCAGCCCGAGGCGCTGCGCGCCGTCGCCGATGCGGTGCGGCGTGCACGGTCGGGCCTGGGTGATCCGAATCGGCCGATCGGCAGTTTCCTGTTCCTGGGGCCGACGGGCGTGGGCAAGACCGAAACGTGCCGGGCGCTGGCCGAGTTCCTCTTTGACACGCCCGACGCGATGGTGCGGATCGACATGAGCGAATACATGGAGAAGCACGCGGTGGCGCGGCTCGTCGGTGCCCCGCCGGGCTATGTGGGCTACGAGGAAGGCGGCACGCTGACCGAAGCGGTGCGCCGCCGGCCCTATGCAGTGATCCTGCTCGATGAGATCGAGAAGGCCCACCCGGACGTGTTCAACATCCTGCTGCAGGTGCTTGATGACGGACGGCTGACGGATGGCCAGGGCCGCACGGTCGATTTCAAGAACGCGATCGTGGTGATGACCAGCAACTTCGGCAGCCAGATGATCCAGGAGCTGGCCGCGGGCGGCGCGGAGGATTGGGAGATCGACGCCGCGGTGCGCGATCTTCTCAAGCGCGGGCCGGCGGCGGCGGCGATGGACGAAGTCGGCAAAGCCGCGGGCCTGCCGAGCAACGTCCGTCAGGCGATGGCCAAGGCGCAGCAGGCGATGCTGGCGATGAGCGGCGGCCAACCCTTCATGCGGCCAGAACTGCTCAACCGCATTGACGAAGTCGTGGTCTTCCACCAACTCAAGCCCGAGCACCTGTCGGGGATCGTCGAAATCCAACTGGCACGCCTGCGGACACGCCTGGCCGCCCGCGGCATGACGCTGGCGATCACCGATGCGGCCAAAGCGATGCTCGCCAAAGAAGGCTGGGACCCGGCCTTCGGTGCACGACCGCTCAAGCGCGTCATCCAGCAGCGACTGGAAAACACCCTGGCCTCACGCCTGCTGGCCGG
>JALOQT010000092.1 GCA_025453375.1 Phycisphaerales bacterium
GATGGGGCGGCGGGCTGGGGGTGGGAGGGAGTGAGAGTGGGGGGCGGCGCGATCTGGCGCCCGCGGCGGAGGTGCCCTGCGAGCGGTGGGGGGGTAGCAGGTGAAGGCGGATGAGGGTGTGTCCCACGCGTCACGCCACGCCCACCAGGGACTGATCGGCCACCGATTTCTGAAGCCTGAAGCCTGAAGCCTGAAGCCTGAAGCCAGAAGCCTGAAGCCAGAAGCCTGAAGCCTCAGGCCTCGTCTCGCCCGTTCCACATCGTGCGGTTTGGTGGTATGCTGTCGGCGTGGGACAGCACCCTTCGGACTCGACGCCTGCCTGCACCTGCCCGCGCTGCGACTACGACCAGCGCGGCATCGTCGACACCTGGGCGGAGGCCTGCCCGCTTGATGGACGATGCAGCGAGTGCGGGCTGGAGTTTGCGTGGGTGGATGTGCTGCGGCCGCATCGGCTGCCGGAGGTGCGGTTTGTGGAGCATGCCCCCGACGCGAGTTCGCGGTTTGACCCTCGCATTCCGATCGCGGCGTGGCGCACGCTGATGTGGTCGTTGACGATCCGAGTGTTTGCTCGTCGCGTGAAGATGCAGCACAAGACTGAGCCGCGACGGTGGTGGACGTGGGTGATGTGGACGCTGGTGGTGCCGGTGGTGGTGCTGAGCTGGATCTGGGCTGTTGCCTACGGCTCCAAATATCTCGGTACTTCGCGACTCTTGACGGCCCAAAACGCCCTCGTGCTCTCCAAGGGATGGCACGATACCTTCATCGCCGACAGCACCCCCAACTGGGCGACAGGACGGGCTCTCTTTGCCCCGGTGTGGCTCGGCATCTACATGGGCGTGCTGGCGGTCGTCGCGGCGGTGATCCCGCTTGTTGCGCCTCAGACGCTGGGTGCGGCGAAGGTCCGACGGAGTCTGATGCTGCGAGCAGCGGTGTTTTCGATGAGTCCGGCGATCGCCTGTTTCGTGTTTCACATGCTGTTCGGCAGTGCCACCTGGGTGGTCAGTGTCGTCGGTCAATCCTTTGGAAGGGGTCCGTGGTTTCTCGTGGACATGGTCTCTATTCGAGAACTGCATCCTTTCGTCGCGCTGCTGACGCTGCTGACGGGACTGACGTGGGTCATTGCATGGTGGGGCGTCACGTATCTCGTGGCCTGGAAGATGACTCGATGGTGGGACATCGTTCAGATCATGATCGCACAGGTCATCGTGCTGCTGATCACGGCGGTCTTGTTGGTGATCGTGACTGAGACCTGAGGGATCGCGGCGATCGCGATGATGGACCGCACTGCACGTGACTGACGGTAAACAACAACGCACGAGCCGAAGCCCGTGCGTTGCGTGATTGACTGGGTTATCGAGTCGGGGCCCGACGCGTGATCAGGCCTTGACATCAGGCCTTGACGGTCTTGGTCACGCTCTTGGCGAAGGCGATGCGGCGGTTGGCCTTGGCCTTGCGGCCGCTGGTGTTGCCAGCGGAGATTTCGGGGCCTTCCTCGGCGCCGACGAACTGCAGGACGCAGAGTGAGCCGCCGTCACCGATGCGGTGCTTGCCGAGCTTGACGATGCGGGTGTAGCCGCCGGCGCGGTCCTTGAAGCGGGGGGCGACGTTCTCGAAGATGTGCTTGACGAGCTTGGGGGCCTTGCGGAGCTCGCCGTAGCGGTTGCGCTCGACGCCGTCGCCCGAGGGGACGGGGAAGAACTGCTCGGCGCGGGCCCGCAGCTCGGCGACGGCGGCCTTCTCGTCATCCGTGGCGGTCTTGGGGACGTAGAGCCACTCGAAGCCGGGGCGATCCCAGCCCAGCGTGCTGATGACCTGGCGGCGGGCATGCAGCGAGCCGACCTTGGCCTTAGTCACGATCTTCTCGATGAAGGGCTGGACGGCCTTGGCCCGGGGGATCGTCGTGACGATCTGCCCGTGCTCAAAGAGCGACGCGGCGAGGTTGCGGAGCGTCGCCTCGCGGTGGCTGCTGGTCCGACCGAGTTTGTAACCTGCTTTGCCGTGACGCATGGGAGATTCCTTCGTGCTGACCGGCCAGCGAGGTGCGGGCCGAAAAACGGATTGCTGAGCTGACTGACACGTTCCATCGAACCGACCGACGCCATCGACTGGCGATCAATCACCACCGGAGACTTACTGACCCTGCTGAACCTCGTCGAAGCTGACGGCGTTGACCGTCACGCCCTCGGGCATCGGCATGCCCAGGGTCAGGCCGATGTCGCCGAGCTTCTTGGTCACTTCGCGCAGGCTGGTGCGGCCGAAGGAGCGGATCTTGAGCAGGTCCGCCTCGGTCTTGCTGACCAGGTCCGCGACGGTCTGGATCTTGAAGGACTCCAGGCAGTTGCTGGCGCGGACTGACAGGTCCAGCTCGCCGATGGGCATGTTGAGCTTGCGGATGAGATCCTCATCGATGCTCGCAGCCGCGGCGGCTTCCTGGCTGACGCGGGCGGCGCCAAGCTCGAAGTACTGGACGAAGGCGTTGAGGTGCTTGCGGAGAATCTTGCCGGCCTCGACCAGCGCCATTTCGGGCGTGACGGTGCCGTTGGTCCAGATGTCCATCACGAGCTTGTCGTAGTTGGTCTTCTGGCCGACGCGCGTCTCTTCGATCGCGTAGCGGACGCGCTGGACGGGGGAGTAGGCGGCATCCAGGAGGATGACGCCGATTTCCTGTTCAGCCTCGGTGTTGTGACGCTCGGAGGCGGGGACGTAGCCGCGGCCCTTTTCGATCTTCAGTTCCATCTCGAAGTCGACGCGATCAGTCAGCGTGGCGATGACCACATCCTTGTTGAGGATCGTCACCGAGCCGTCGGTCTCGATCATCTCAGCGGTGACCTCGCCCGGCCCGCGGGCGGCGAGCTTGAGGGTCTTGGGCTCATCGCCCTCCATCTTGACGATCAGGCTCTTGACGTTCAGGACGATGTCGGTGACATCTTCCATCACGCCCGGGATGCTGGAGAACTCGTGCTGGACGCCCTTGATCTTGATGCTCGTCAGCGCTGCGCCCTCGAGGGCCGACAGCAGCACGCGACGAAGCGAGTTGCCGACCGTCACACCGAAGCCCTGCTCAAAGGGCTCGACGATGAAGCGGCCGAACGTCCCGCTCTTGAACTTCGGGTCAGCGACAACTTTGCTGGGCAATTCCAAACCGCGCCACTTGATCCGCATGTGCTTCCTGCCTTTGTCCGACGGGGGCCTATTCGCTGCCCTGGGGAGTCCTGGCCGCCTTCGGGTCCGGCCCCTCCGTCGGACAGGGGCGTCCCATGCTGTCGGCCATTGAACCGATGCCAAACTGATGCGACGTGCGTCGCAGTTGATTCATGCTTGCCCGAGACACTGGCCACGCGTCAGCGATGGATAGCCCATCGCGGGGCGCGTGTCAGGCTCGACCAGCAGCGGGCCGCCACAAGGGTGGCCCGTCTGGTGCCTTACCACCGCATTAGACGCGACGACGCTTCGTCGGGCGGCAGCCGTTGTGCGGGACCGGCGTGTGGTCTTCCATCGCCGTGACGCGGAGGCCCGCGGCGACGAGACCGTTGACGGCGCTTTCGCGACCGGCGCCGGCACCGTTGATGCGGACTTCGATCTCCGAGACGCCGATCTTGCGGGCCTTGTTGCCGCAGGACTCGCCGGCTCGGGTGGCGGCAAAGGGCGTGCTCTTACGCGTGCCCTTGAAGCCCATCGTGCCCGATGAGTCCCAGGCGAGGGTCTCGCCGTTGGTGTCGGTGATCGTCACGATCGTGTTGTTCTGGCTGGCGCGGACGTGCGCGATGCCGCGAACAACGTTCTTCCGGACTTTCTTGACTTTCTTGGCCATAGGTCAGTCTTTCGTGAGTCTTGCGAACTGGCTTGTGCCTGCGCACTGTCTTGAGCCTGCGCACTGTCTGAACTTTGGTGCGTGGGCCAGGACAGTGCCGTGGCCCGCGCACCGAGATTGCGATTGACGTCGCGAGGGCCTGAGCCGGGCACATGTGCCCAGGGCCAAGCCTCGCGCCGGTGGGCTTTAGCCCTTGACGCCCTTCTTGCCGGCGACGGTCTTACGACGACCCTTGCGGGTGCGGCTGTTGCTGCGGGTGCGCTGGCCACGCGTGGGCAGGCCCTTGCGGTGACGATCGCCGCGGTAGGACTTGATGTCCTTGAGGCGCTGGACGTTCTGGCCGACCTGGCGGCGCAGGGCACCTTCGACGAGGAAGTTGGCGTCGATGATCGCGCTGATGCGGGCGGCAGCCTGCTCGTCAACATCCTTCGCGCGGAGGTCGGGATCGACCTTCGCCTCAGCGAGGATGTCCTTGGCGAACTTGGCGCCGATGCCGTGCACGTACTGCAGGGCGAAGTAGATCTTCTTGTTCTCGGGAATGTCGATACCAGCGATACGCGGCATGGTGTGTTTCCGTAAATCTGCCGAAGCGTGAGGCCCGGCAATCGTGTGAACCGAAGCAGATCAGGCGAGCATCTCGGCCCGGCTGATCATCACGAGAAGATCGCTTAGCCCTGCACCTGCTTGTGCTTGGGGTCGCTCTTGCAGATCACCCGGACCTTGCCCTTGCGGCGCACGATCTGGCAGGCGTTGCACATCCGACGAACACTGGCGCGGACCTTCATGGGTCGATCCTGGGCAAAGAGCCGTCGTCGGGAGGATTCACCGCCTTACGCTGGCGATGCGGTCCGACGACAAAAACGCCCTCGGCGCGGACGCTCCGCGCCAAGGGGGAGAAGTATTGGCCACTGGAGGCGACAAGTCGAGCCCTCGGGATTGGCGAAGACTTGAAAATTCACTGGCGGGTGATAGGTGGACCGACCTTTGACCAAACAAAGATCGGTCCGTCGGGCACCGCAGGCGTGGCCAGTGCCCGCCGCGGGGCTCTGGCGTGGGCAAATCTCCCGCAGCAACGATCTTTGTCCCCACCGGAACCAATCCGCAATAACACCGAATCGTCACCGTTGACCAAAAGATTCATACCTCTGATGTCATAGTGATGGCACCCTGTCTGTGCCTGTTAGGGAGAAGAACATGAAGACCGCACTTGCCGCTCGCTCGACTGCATCTGCCCCGTTGGGTGCCGCACTCCTTATCAGTGTGCTGGCTGGAACGGCGATCGGTCAGGGGCCGGTGCCCCCGGTGCTTGGGCTGCCCCCGGCGCCGCCGGTGACCAACCCGACGACGGAGGCCAAGCGGATTCTCGGCAAGATGCTCTTCTGGGATGAGCAGGTCAGCAGCACGGGCGCGGTGTCGTGCGGGACGTGTCACACGCCGGCGTTTGGCGGGGGGGATCAGCGTCGCCAGCGCGACCCGGGGTTTGACAACCTGCTCAACACGGCTGATGACAAGTTCGGCTCGCCGGGCGTGGTCGCGTCTGATGCGTTCAATGAGTTTCGGCGCAGCACATCGC
>JALOQT010000093.1 GCA_025453375.1 Phycisphaerales bacterium
CCTGTCGATCCCAGCCGCCCGCCGATGACCGAGGCGCTCTCGATGAGCACCGCCGATGCGTCCTCGGCCCGCAAGATTCCGAACGTGGTTTGGTCGACGATGACATTCTGCTGCAACCGCAGCAGGCCGCCGTTGCGGGCGATCATGCTCCCGGAGTTGAACTTGGTGCCCTGCTGCAGGATGAGGTCCGTCGGGCCTGTGGTCTGCCCGTTGCGGTCGGCCAGGACGGTGCCGAAGTTCGTCAGCGTCAGAAAGATGCTGCCACGCCCGCCGATGGTGTGATCGGCGGCGCTGGTCATGGCATATCCGACGCCGCTGCCGAAACGTCCAAGTTCGCCCCCTTCCAGTTGCAGGCGGCCTGTGCCGCTGATCGTCGTTGTGCTGCCGAAGTCGCTGGTGACAAAGCCGCTCGCGCCGGTGTTGATCGTGCCGAAGTTCTGCAGCCCAAGCGGCCCGATGAACACGCCGCTGTTGCCCAGGAACGTCAGCAGCGACCCGCCCATGAGGCGCACGTCGTTGAGCTTGGCACTCTGCGTCGCGATCAACACGCGGCCGGTGCCCTGGGTCGTGATGCTGCCACCCGTCAGGCCCGGTGTGCCGACGCTGGCGATTGTCAGTTCACTGGCATTGCCCACGAAGAACTGCCCGCCGGCGCTCTGCGTCACGCCGCCGCTGGTGTTCAGGACGATCGACCCGCCGTTGATCGCGCTGATCGAGGCGTTGTTGTTGGTCATGAAGCTCGACTGGAGGGACAGTGCTCGCGACGGAACATCAGCCCGGATCAGGCCCTCGTTTTGCAATCGCACCTCGATCGCGCCGTGGCCGCTGATGGTGTGCAGGGCGCCGTTGATCAGCAGCAAACCCTGATTGAACTGCGCGGCGAGGGTGGCCCCGCCCGCGACGGCCTGTGCATCGAGGCGTAGCGTGCCACTGCCGCCGATGGTGATGTTGTTGTTGATCCGCACCGCCGACGTGCTGCCAATGCCCGGCCCGCCGACGAGCACGGTGCCCTGGCTGTCCCACTGCGTGCCATTGATGACCAACGTCGCCGGATTTACGGTGCCGATGCCCGCGATCCGCAGCGTGGCCTGCGCGTTGCCGAGCGACAGATGGTGGCACTGCGCCGTGCCCCCCAGCACATCGACCTGATACGCCGTCGTCCCCGGCAGCGACGCGGTCGTGATCGCATCAGGCACGCCGCCCTGGCTCGGCAACACGCCACCCCACGCCAGTGAGTCAAACCATGAGCCATTGACAGGGTTCAGCCAGAAGTTGATCCCCCCCGGCCCCGCAGGCTGGGCCAAGGTCGGCACCGCCAACGTCGCGCCGGCGAGGACCGCGATATTGACCGCACCGCGCGTGCGGACTAAGGACCGCCGCTCCGGTGATTGCCGCTGCTCAAGACGAATGTGTGCGCTGTTCATCATGTCAGACCTCCGGCTCGTCCCAGACCCCCCCCAACCCTGACTTACCCTGGCCCTGGCCCACTCACCAAGAGCACCTCGCCCCGCCGGCCCCGCTGGCGAGCAACACGCACGAAGCCCCTTCAGTGACGTCTATCACCGAACGGTCGAGCACCTGACACAAACGCAGTAAGATTTTCGAATCAGTCAAACCCTTCCGCCCCACGCGAGGAGCGGCGGGCATGCCGATCGCCATCCGAACAAGCCATGTTTAGCGCGAGTGCGACTGCACCACCCCGGTCGAGCAGGTGAACCCATCGACCCAAAGCCACCCACCCCAGGGCCGTGGGCCGCTGCCCAGCAGGCCGTGCGCCAAGCGCCAAGTTTCATCGCAAATGCCGCACTCAGCACCCCGCAAAGTACCGCCCGAGGAACAAGATGATGTCATCGGCCGTGAACTGGCCATCGGGCTCCGTCACCTCATTGGCCCGCGGACCATCGAAAGGCATGAGCATTTCGCCCGGTTCTCGAGGCGCTTCCAGCTGACCCAGGCAAGCCACGCAGAATGTGCGAGCAAGTTGTTCGCGGCAGCGTACTGGGCCGACGACTGGCGGAGAGGCCTCGAAGCGACTGACAATCAAAAACCCCCGGCTCGTCGCCAGGGGTTTGTTCACTTCTGCCTGCTGCCTCAATGCCCTGATGCCTCAGTGGCTCAGTGCCTTGGCACCTCTTCCACTCAACCCTTGAACGTCGTCTTGAACCCGCGGATTTGCTCTTCGAGCTGCTTGTCCACCGCCTTGATGTCGCGCTTCTCGGCCAGCAGGTCGCGGACCGGCTTGCCGACGCCGCGCATGTAGGCCAGCAGGCCCTTCTCAAACGCCGGCACCTGGGCCACGGCGATGTCATCCAGGAAGCCCTTGCTGGCCGCGAAGATCGAGATCACCTGGTCGATGGTGTCCATCGGCACATACTGCGGCTGCTTGAGCAGCTCGACCATCCGTGCCCCGCGATCGAGCTGGCGCTGCGTGGCCTTGTCCAGTTCGGTACCGAGCTGGGCGAAGGCTTCCAGTTCGCGGTAGGACGCAAGGTCCAGTCGCAGCGAGCCGGCGATCTGCTTCATGGCCTTGATCTGCGCGTTGCCACCGACGCGCGAGACGGAGATACCCACGTTCACCGCCGGGCGCACGCCGCTGAAGAACAGTTCCGGCTCGAGGTAGATCTGCCCGTCGGTGATCGAAATCACGTTGGTCGGGATATACGCCGAGACGTCGCCTTCCTGCGTCTCGATGATCGGCAGCGCCGTCAGCGAGCCGCCGCCATTCTCATCGCTGAGCTTCGTCGCACGCTCCAGCAGGCGAGAGTGGAGATAGAACACGTCACCCGGATACGCCTCGCGGCCCGGCGGACGCTTGAGCAGCAGCGAGAGCTGGCGATACGCCACGGCCTGCTTGGACAGGTCGTCATACACGCACAGCACGTGCTTGGGCGTCTTGCCTTCCTTGCCCTGCCACATGAAGTACTCGCCCATGGCCGTGCCGGAGTACGGCGCGACATACTGCATCGGGGCCGGGTCGCTGCTGGCGGCGTTGACCACAATCGTGTAGTCCATCGCGCCGTTCTTCCGCAGCGTCTCGACCGTCGCCGACACCGTCGACTCCTTCTGGCCGACGGCGACGTAGATGCACACCACCGCGTCCTTCGTGCCCCAGTACTGCTTCTGGTTGATGATCGTGTCGATGGCCACGGCGGTCTTGCCCGTCTTGCGGTCACCGATGATCAGTTCGCGCTGCCCGCGCCCGATCGGGATCATGCTGTCGACAGCCTTGATACCCGTCTGCATCGGCTCAGTCACCGGCTGACGCTCGGCGATGCCCGGGGCGATGATGTCGACCTTGCGACGCAGCGTCGTATTGAGCGGGCCCTTGTCATCCAGCGGCTCACCCAGCGGGTTGACCACGCGGCCGAGCAGCTCCGGCCCGACCGGCACATCCAGCAGACGCCCCGTGCCCTTGACCAGGTCCCCTTCCTTGACGGCGAGATACTCGCCATAAATCACCGCGCCGACGGTGTCCAGCTCAAGGTTGAACACCTGGCCCATGACCGACCCCTTGGCGGTCTGGAACTCCAGCAGCTCGCCGGCCATCGCGTTGGAGAGGCCATAGATGCGGGCGATGCCGTCACCAACTTCGATGACGCGACCAACTTCCGACACCTCCAACTGGACGGAGTAGTTGGCAATCTCGTTGCGAATGACCGAGGCGATTTCGTCAGTGCGGATCTTCATGGGTGAGGGCTCGTGGGGGGCTCGTGGGGGTCGTCGGGGCTTGTGAGGCTCGTCAGGCTTGCGGCCGGAGGAAGGCTGTGAAGACGTGAGTGTGAGACGAGTGACTTGAAGCGGGGCCGGGATGTTTGGGATGGGGGAATCGGGACTCGGCAATCGGCCATCTACTTCGCGTCCGGCGACTGCATCAGTGGGGGGGTGGGGATGGGGCGGGGGCCTCCCGACCAACCAACCCCGATGGACCAGCGGACACGCCCGCCGCCAGCCGACCCCTAGGGTCAATCCGGCGACAGGTCCGGAGTTTAGGTCGGTTCATGGCCGGGGGCAAAGGGTGTCGGCACGACACGGAAGCCGCACAGGCGCGGGCAGCGGTGGTGGGGGAGGTGGGAGTGGTGGTGGGTCGTCGGAGTTTGGGGGTTGGAGGATGTGTGGACACACGATGCTTCGGCCACGCCCCTCCTCCCCTTCCCTCCTCCACTTCCCACCCCCCTCTCCTCCGCCTACGGCTTCGTGGCCCGGCTTTCCAAGCCGGGCACACCGAGGGCCTACGCCCGGCTTGGAAAGCCGGGCCACGGGTACCGAAGACCGGTGTGAGCGTGGCGTTGGTCCCCCACCCCCCCCTCCCCGCCACGGATGGGAGAGGTGGCCCCCGTGCCGATCGCCGAGCAATCTCCGCACCTTCGAGCACTGGTTTGCCCGCAGCCAGGCGTCGATGCTGCCAAGAGCCGAGGTGGGCGAACAAACCCGTGGAACGGGTGGAATGTGGAGCAGTGCCACGCTCCCGAACCTGCGGCGCAGGTGAAATGGGCGGCAGTGCCGCGATCCCACGCCCCCGGTTCAACGACTACTGATGCCACGCAGATTTGTCCAGAGTCATCGCCTTTTCGACAAGTTTCTGGGCGAGTGCAATGGCCGCCTCAGGGTCGTTCGACGCTCGCGTGGGAGGGGCTCGTCTTCGACCCTTGGTGCTTGAGGCGGGAGTGTCTAATACAACGGGCACGTAGTCCTTTGGCCTATCAAGGCAAATCGTGTCGCTCCATGACTCTGGAGTACCATCTAGGCCCGAACGCCGGAGAAAGCACGAACAATGAATACAGTCGTCGCGAACATCAAAGGCAACCGAAATAAACCGATCCGGAAGAGACAATAGAACTTCTCCTCCAGTAAATCTTACTTCAGATTTGATCATAAACAAGTCGGGTTTCTTAGCGAGACTAGATTCATACCAGCGATACATCTGCATGACGAAGGAGTGTGGCGTCAAATCCATCGGGCTAGTCATGGTCTACCTCTCGGAACTCCGCGATCGCATGGAACTCCAGGACGACCGAACTCTCGGGGGCGTGGCACTGTTCTCCAAGGTTAGGGGAGCGTGGCACTGCTTCCCACTGCCAAGGTTAGCGATTTCCCCCCTCCCGTGCCACGGATTTGACTGGTGCTTTCTCCAGTCAAATCAGTGCCGAGGGCCGAGCAATCTCCCCACCTTCGAGCACTGGTTTGCCCGCGGCGGGGCGACGATGCTGCCAAGAGCCGAGGTAGGCGGGCAAACCCGTAGGCACGGGGTGGAGTGGGGATCGGTGCCACGCTCCCGAGGCACCGCATGCGTGGAGGTGGCGGCGGTGAGGAGGCTTGGTCGTCGCGTCTGGATAAAACCCCGGCTTCTGCCGCGGGATCGGGCCATCGAGGCT
>JALOQT010000094.1 GCA_025453375.1 Phycisphaerales bacterium
CGGCAGCGGCGCAGCGAGGCCGTCCGCAAGTTCATCCGCACACCCGCACATCCGCACGGCCGCACGGCCGGGCCAAACGAAAAACGCCCCCGACTACTCGGGGGCGTTCGATCACACCTTCATGTCTCTATGTAGCGCTGTAGCCATGTCGCCAGCAGCCCACGAATCACCTTCGTTACTTGAAAATCAGCACCCGCGGGCTGACCAGGATCACTGGCTCGCGCCGCAGTTGCAGCAGGGCTTCGATATTGCTGACGACCTGGCGGACGTTTTGCTCGCCCATCGTCGCGCGGGCGATGGTCAGCATCTCGCTGATCGGGCCGCCCATGGCGATGCCCGCGGGCAGCGCGGCCCCGCCGGCGCGGCGGCTGGTGCCCGACGATCCCGTCAGCCCCGGGGCGGTGACGCCGAAGCCCTTGAGCGTGTTCTGCAGGCTCTCGGCGAAGCTGATTGGCGCCGGGTAGTCCAGCAAGTCATACTGGCCCTTTTGCAGATTGAGCGACGCGGCCATGTCCGCCGCGGCTTGCGTGAAGGTGCCGATCGCGTCGGCCATCTTCAGGTCCACCGCGTCCTGCCCGACGAACAAACGCCCCTCGGCGGTCTTGGACAGGTCCATCCCCGGCCGCCCGGCACTGACGCGCGAGGTGAAAAGCTGGTACGTCTCGGTCATCTTCGTGCGGATCAAGTCGCGCTGCGAATCCGTCCAGCGATTGGCCGAGCCGAAGAGGCTCGCCTGCGGCCCGCGTGCCCGCGGCACAACATTGACCTTCAGCTTCTCATACACGCCGCCCTCGCCGCCGAGGGTCATCTTCCCGCCGACGACGCCGATCGACCCGACGATCGACCCCTGGCTGACGTAAATCTTCTGCCCCGCCACGGCGATGTAATACCCGCCGCTGGCGGCCATGTCGCCGATGCTGACCCACACCGGCTTGTCCTCCGCCACGCGCTTGATGCCCTGCCAGATCACCTCGCTGGCGATTGCGCTGCCGCCGGGGCTGTCGATCCGCACCAGCATGCCCTTGATCTTGTCGTTCTCCTCAATCTCGCTCAGTGCCCGGCGGATCGTGCGGCTGCCGACGTTGCCGTCGCCGCCGAACATCCCGCCCTCGCTACTGTCGCCATCGACGATCGCGCCATCGATGTGCAGCACCGCGATGGTGTCGCGCTTCGGCGCGTGGCTGGGCTTCTTGCCCAGTTGGCTGAAGAGCGCAAACGGGTTGGCCATCGCCGCTTCCATTTCTTTGGCCGGGTCGGGCAGCAGGTCATCCTCCCACGAGAGTTCCTCGGCGCCGATCGCCTTCTCGATGATCGAGTCGACCTCGGGCAGATCGACGATCTCGTCGATCAGGCCGAGCTTCTTGGCCTGCTCGCCCGTGGCCATCCACGCGCCGTTCATCGCGCTGTCCAGCTGCGCGTCGGTCAGGTTGCGGCCGCCTTTGATCTTGCTGCGCCAGTTGGCATACAGCCGGTCGAGCAGGCCGTTGATGTTCTGATCCCACTGCGGGCTGGGCTTGGAGTTGGCGAACTGCTCGCTGGCGCCCTTGTAATCACCGACCTGCACAAAGTCCGGCGTCACGCCGACCCACTTGAGCATGTCAGCCAGGAACATCTCCTCCATATACAGCCCCGCGATCGAGACCTCGCCCCCGGCCTGCAGCAGCACGCGGTCAAACGCGCTGCCCAGCGCCAGCGCCGCGTTGTCATACCCCTCGGCAAACAGGAAGGTCTTCTTGCCCGACGCGCGCACGCGCTGCACCGCCGCCATGACCTCCTCGATGTGCGCCGTCGTCAGCTCCGCATCGCGCAGGCGGATGAACAGCGCCTGATGATCGCTCCCGCTGGCCACACGATCGATCGTCGAGATCAACTGACGCAGCGTCACCTGCGCCGACGAGCCGCCCAGCCCCAGCGCCGTCGGCCGCTCGGGGAACGCGCCCTCCAACGTGATCGACGCAACCGACCCGCCCCCCACCGCCGCGGCGTTCGCCACACGGTGGCTCGCCACCAGATTCGCCGTCAGCATCTCCGACTCGCCCTGCCCGCACCCGGACGACGGCGGGCACATCACGCCCAGCGACGCCGACCCCGCGCACAGCACCAGCGACAACGCCGCACCCGCACCAATGCGACCAGCAACTCGACGACCAGCAACCTGCGTCATACGTGTCCTTCCATGTAGGAGCATCACCAAACCCGTACCATCACCAAGCAAGCGTATAGACCACGAGCATCGCGGCGGTTGCAGACTTTGACGCCAGTTTTCCATCCGCCCCTCCCGCCACTCCCCGCCCACGCGCTACTCCCCCCCACACGCTCGCTCGCCCCGCCCCCGGCCGCTCCCACTGCTCGATCGCACACACCCACCCTCATTGGCGGTACACTCCCTCCATGGGTGCACACGCCAGCAAGCCGCACAAGTCCCGCCACCACGGGTCCCACCCGCACGGCCACCACGCCAAAGCCCACGGCGACCGCGACAAGCCCATCGCCATGGTCAAGCAGCGCTCGACGATGGCCGCCGTGCTGGCTGCGATCCTCGTGCTCTTCGGCCTCGCCCTCGTCGCCGCCCTGCTGTGGTGGCTGATCGCCGGCTGAGCGCCGATTGAGCGCAGGTTGAGCGCAGGTTGAGCGCCGTCACGATGCGGGTACCCCGGACCTCCGGGCCGGGCGACCTGCCGCCGACGCACCAAGCTTCGTCACCCCAAATCGATCGCAGTCAAGTGAACGAAGTTCGGCGCGGGGCTGAACCATGTTCCGCCCCCTCCGCACACCACGGCTCGGCTCGCACGCCATCGCCGAATCACCCCAAGTGAAAAGGCGGCACAGTGAGGCAGGTTCGCTGCGTCACTGTGCCGCCTTATGTGAATCACTCGACGTCCAGTTCAACTACGCCAGCGTCAGACGATCGTCAGCACCGCCGTCGCCGTCGAAGCCACGTTGTTGGCCGTGTTGGTCTCCGCACCGCGCGGCGTGATGCTGAAGATCAGGAAGTAGGTGCCGCTGGCCAGAGTCGGCAGATTGAACGTGCTGTTGATCGAACCGGCACCCGCCGGCGTGTTGAGCTGCGTCCCGCTGCTGAGCAGCACGTCCGTCCCGACTTCCAGCGTGTTGTTGGTGCTGGCAAACAGCGTCCAGCTGAACCGCGTCAGGAACGACGTGTTGTTGAGGAAGTTCAGCGCCACCGTCAGCGGATCACCAGCGTTGCTCGGCGGGAACGGATCACCCGTCGGTGCCTCGGCTGCGATCTCCGTCGGACGGATGTCGTTGATCGCAATCGGTGCAAACGCCGTGCTGATCGCGTAGTTCACGCTCGGGTCGATCGTCAGGATCAGCCCGAGGTTGCCACCAGCGATGTTGTTCGCCAGCACATTGATCGGCACATCCACAAAGTTCGCCCCCGCCGGGATCGTCACCGATCCGGGCAGAGCCGTGTAGTCCGTGCCGGCCACCGCGTCGCCCGTCACTGTGTAGTTGATCGTCACCGCGTTGGCCGTGTCGCCGACGCGTGAGAAGCGGAAGTTGCCGTTGACGACATTCGTGCCATCGTTGCTGCCGTTCTGCGTGCCAGCGACGCCGACGCTCACCGCCTCGTTGTCATCGATCGTGATCTCGGCATCACCCGAGCCGCCGATGGCATACGCGTTGGAGTTCGTCAGCACCAGCCGCAGCGCCTCGCGAGGCTCAGCCACCGGCGCCAGCGTGTCATCGATCACGTCGATGTTCACCGTCGCGCTGGTCTGCCCAGCCTCGAAGATGACAAACCGCGTGAACGCCAGGAAGTCCGTGTTCAGCGTCGCCGCCGGCAGGCTCGCCGGCGAGGCGAACGTGAACGGCACCACCAGCCGCTGGTTCAGGTTGCCGCCCGTCCGCGTGATGGTGAACGTCCCGCCGTTGGCCGGAAGGCCCGCAGGCACCTCCGCCGCCGTCGCGTCCGTCGCCGCCACGCTGATCGTCGAACCCGTCGCGACCGACCCGGCAAAGACGTTGTAGAACGCCGGGGTCGTCCCATTCGCGCCCGCGTTGAGCACATTGGCGTTGTCGCTCGGGTTGATGTCCACAAAGCCCGTCGGCGTCGTCACGCGGAAGCCCACGTTGTACACGCCCGGCAGCACCTGCCCGACCGTGCTCAGCGCGAAGGTCAGGTCCACCGTCGTGTCACCATTGGCCAGACCGTTGAGCGTCTGGCTCAGCACCGGTTGGGCCGTCACAGGAATCGCCGAACCCGTCAGCCAGAAGACCGACACCGTCACCGCACCAGTCAGTGCCGAGCCTGGGTTGTTGATCGTCACGATCGCCGGCACAGTCACGCCAGCCTGGTCATAGCTGATGTTCGTCACTGTCGGCAGCGAGCTGCCCACAACACGCAGGTCCGTCAGGTTCGCGTTGTTGATCGTCACCGTCGACGCACGCGTGGGCTCAGCACCCAGGCTGTACGTCGCCGCTGGCGTGATCGTCGCGATCACCGTCTCAGGCGTCTCCGTCACGATGTCCGTCACCGGCGTGACGACCACATCGACAAACGTCTGCCCAGCCGGGATCGTCGCCGTGCCCGACAGCGCGGCATAGTCCAGCGCGCTCGTCGCCGTGCCGCTGACGCTGTAGTTCACCGTCAACGGACGCGACGTGTCACCACCCGTCCGCGTGATGCGATACGCACCCGTCTGGGCCACCGCGCCCGGCGCCGTCTCGGCCCCGACCGGGCGAATCGCCGCGATCGTCACCGTCGGCGTGCGATCGGCGATCGTCACCGTCGCCGTCCGCTGCGCCACCGCACCGAGGTTGTACGTCGCACCGCCCGCCGCCGTCAGCGTGGCGATGACCGTCTCATTGGCCTCAAACGTCCCGTCAAACAGCGGGGCCACATCGATGTTCGCACTGGCCGCACCCGCCGGGATCGTCACCGTCCCGGTCAGTGTGGTGTAGTCCGTGCCGCCCGTGGCCGTGCCGGTGATCGCATACGTCACCGTCAGCGCCGCCGTCAGCGGCGCTCCGGCGCGCGTCACCGTGAAGCGGCCATTGGTCGCGATGTTGTTGCCCTGCGCCTCGCTGGCGTTGGGGATCGTCGCCGCGATCGTGACCGTCGGCTTGTTGTCGCGAACAGTGATCGTCGCGCCGCCATTGGTCGGCCCGCCGACACCATACCGCGCCGCATCCGGCCGCAGCACAAACTCAATGCTCTGCGTGCCCGCCGCAGCAACACGCGTCGCCGCCAGGAACGTCAGATCAACAAACTGCGCACCATTCGGGATCGTCGCCGTCCCGACACCGTTGACGTCAAACGTCACGCCGCCACCGCTGACGACATAGTCCGTCACACGCGTCGCCGTGCCGCCGAGGTCAAACGAGAACGCAAACGCGCCCGTCGT
>JALOQT010000095.1 GCA_025453375.1 Phycisphaerales bacterium
TCGCGCAGGAGGCTCAGGCGGACACAGCGCGGCTGGCGACGATCGGGCTGGCGGCGGTCAACGCGCATCACGGCGCGGCTGGCGCGTGGCGCCGGCGCAACGGCGCGTCAGCCGGGATGCTGGCCGGTGAACTGGCCGATGAACTGCCGCGCGTGCTGGAGGCGCTGCGCGAGGGTTGACAGTCCTGTAAGTACGTCAAGGCGGGGCGGGTGATGACGGGTGAGCCGGGGATGGCGTCCGCATAATGGCCGACGTGCGCAGTCATTGCGCAGCGGGGCCAAGGGCTGGGGTGAAGTGGCCGACGAAGTGAGCAGCGCGTGCGATGAGGCACGCCGTGAGGAGCTGCCATGAATCGTCGCAAGGTCACGATCGTTACGTCCATCCTGTCGCTGGCCGCTGTGGCGCTGATCGCCGGCGGGTGCAGCACGAGCTCGACGGCTTCGGCCGGTGCGGAGTTCAACCACGCCAAGCTCGCGGGCTATGGCACGAGCCAGCAGAAGGTGATCTGGACGCGTCGCGCCCCGGTGCCTGCGGCGGCGTTTGGCATGGCCTCGGGCGATATGGTCGCCATGAAGTCCGGCGAGGTGGCGATGGCCAACCTCGTCCGCCTGCGTCAGACGCCGGCGAACCCGATCGCCCCGTCGCTGCAGTTGCCGGAGACGGCGATCACGACGGTGCCGACGAGCAACGACTAAGGGCCGGCTCGCGCGGCAGATGTGTCTCCACAGCATCAAGACTCACGCCCTGCCAAGCGGGGCGTGATTTCATTGAGTTGTTGAGGGAGTTCCCGCTGGTGAAGCGGGATACGCACGACAAGAAAGGGTGGCTAACGGGACTCGAACCCGCGACCCCCAGGATCACAACCCGGTGCTCTGCCAACTGAGCTATAGCCACCATCAACCCTGCCGCAGGGGTACGGCGGCCGGGAGGGATGATATGCGCGCTGGCGGTCAGGGGCTATGGCGTGGTGGGAAGGGGCGGGCCGTACTGTCCGAATATGGGTGTGGCGGCGACTGGACGACCGGACCTGGTGATCACGACGCCTGCAGGGCTGTATTGCCCGGCCGGCGGCTTTCACATTGATCCGTGGGCGAAGGTCGAGATGGCCGTGACGACGCACGCGCACACGGACCACGCGCGGCCCGGCAGCACTCGATACCTGACGAGCCAGACGGGCAAGATCGTGCTGGCGTCGCGTTTTGGGCCGCAGTTTGCGCAGGCGGGGCATATCGATGGCTGGGCGTATGGCCGGCGCGAGCGGGTGGGGGATGTGTATGTCTCGCTGCATCCGGCGGGGCATGTGCTGGGGTCGGCGCAGGTGCGGATTGAACACGCCGCGACGGGGGAGACGTGGGTCATCAGCGGGGATTACAAGACGGAGGATGATGGGATCAGCGAGGCGTTTGTGCCGGTGCGTTGTCATGTGTTCGTGACGGAGAGCACGTTTGGGCTGCCGATCTATCGGTGGAAGCCTCAGGGGCAGGTGTTTGCGGAGATCAATGCGTGGTGGCGGTCCAATGCCGCGTCGGGACGGCTGAGCATGATCGCGTGCTATGCGCTTGGCAAGGCGCAGCGGCTTTTGTCCGGGCTGGATGCGAGCATCGGGCCGATTGTGCTGCATGGGGCGCTGCGGTCATGCACGGAGGCGTATCGGGCGGCAGGGGTGAGCCTGCCGGCGACGGGTCATGCGACGCAGGAGACGGCGCGGGCGAGCGGTGGGCGGGCGATCATCCTGGCGCCGCCGAGCGCGGTGCGGAGCGCGTGGGCGTATAAGTTGCCCAGGCCCGGCGGGGAGATGGAGCTGGCGATGGCCAGCGGGTGGATGAGCGTCCGCGGGACGCGACGAAGGCGAGCGCTGGACAAGGGCTTTGCGTTGAGCGACCACGCCGACTGGCCGGGGCTGCTGGGGGCGATCGAGGCGACGGGGGCGGAGCGCATCGGCGTGACGCACGGGGCGGTCGAGACGCTGGTGCGATACCTGCGCGAGTGCAAGGGGCGCGAGGCGTTTGGCATCGCGACGCAGTTCGTCGGCGAGGGCGGGGGCGATGAGGCGGAGCAGCCGGCGGATGACGCGACGAATGCGAGCGAGGGCGCCGGCGAGGGCGCCAGCCAGGGCGCAAGCGAGGGGGCCAACGCATGAAGGCCTTTGCCGACGTGTTTGACCGGCTCGATGCCAGCACGAGCACCGATGCGAAGCACGCGGCGCTGGTCGCCTACTTCCGCGAGGTAGAGGCGGCGGACGGGGCGTGGGCCCTGGCGGTCTTCTGCGGGCGGTCGATCAAGCGGGCGGCCAGCAGCACGCAAATGAAACGCTGGGCGGCGGAGGTGTCGGGCTTGCCGGCGTGGCTGATTGATGAGTGCCATGGGCAGGTGGGCGACTTGGGTGAGACGCTGTCGCTGATTGTGCCAGATGCGGCGGCGGATGCGGGGCGGCAGGAGACGCCCGGCCTCGCGGCGATTTTCAGCGAGTTTCTCACGCCCATGACCCGGGCCGATGAGGCGGGCAAGCGGGCGATGCTCGTCGGCCTCTGGGCGCGGCTGGACCAGCGGGAGCGATTCGTGCTGCACAAACTCATCAGCACGACGTTTCGCGTCGGCGTCTCGCGCGGGCTGGCGGTGCGGGCGATGGCGACGGTGTCGGGGGTCGATCAGGCACGGATGGACCACGCACTGAGCGGGCAGTGGCCGATCACGTCGGAGTATTTTCAGTCACTGCGGATCTTGGGCAAGGCTGGGGTGAGGGGTGATGCGGGCGAAGCGGCAGCGGGTGGTGAGCCGCCGAGTTTGCAGCCGTATCCGTTCTTTCTGGCTCAGCAGTTGCCAGATGAGGTAGATCGGCCGGACCTGCTGGAGGAGCAACTCGGCCCGCGATCGCGCTGGCAGGTGGAGTGGAAGTGGGACGGGCTGCGCGGGCAGATCGTGCGGCGGGATCGGGCGGCGGTGTGGTCTCGCGGGGGGGAGCTCTTGAGCCGCCAGTTTCCGGAGTTGATCGACGCGGCGGAGGGCTTGCCGACGGGCACGGTGCTCGATGGCGAGGTGCTGGCGTTTGAGGGTGGGCGGCCGCTGGACTTCTCGCACTTGCAGACGCGGATCGCGCGGGTGCAGCCGACGGGGCTGCTGTTTGTCGATGTGCCGGTGGTGTTCATGGCGTATGACCTGCTGGAGATCGAAGGGCGCGACGTGCGGGGTGAGGCGCTCTCGACGCGTCGGGCGATGCTGGAGGGGTTGGTCGCGGGGCTTGGGCATCCGCTGGTGCGCACGTCGGAGGTGCTGGGGGCGAGCAGTTGGGCGGAGGTGGAGGCGGCGCGGGGCACAAGCCGCGCACGGGGTGTGGAGGGGGTGATGCTCAAGCGGGTGGACAGTGAGTATGGCGCGGGGCGGGTGAAGCTGGGACCGGTGGATGCCAAGGCGCTGGGGGCGTGGTGGAAGTGGAAGATCGATCCGTTTGTGATTGACTGCGTGCTGGTCAGCGCGCAGCGCGGCAGCGGGCGTCGAGCGAGTTTGTATACCGATTACACCTTCGCGCTCTGGAGCGGACCGCAGCGCGGCGAGGGGGAGCTGGTGCCGTTCGCCAAGGCATATCACGGCAAGGGCATGACTGACGAGGTGTTCGTCAAGATCGATCAGTTCATCCGCGGGCACACGATCGGGCGCATCGGCGGGGCGGGGATCCGGCTGGTCGAGCCGCGGCTGGTGTTTGAACTGGCGTTTGAGGGCGTGCAGGCGAGTGCTCGACATCGCAGCGGGCTGGCGGTGCGATTCCCGCGCGTCAACCGGTGGAGGACCGATAAACACGCCAGCGAGGCCGACACGCTGGGGACGCTTCGGGCGCTGGTGCGGAGTTGAACTCTGCCGGTGTGAATGTCGGCGAGTCGAGCTGGTTATCTGGCCAGTGGGCAAAGCGAGGCGGGTGATGGGTCGATATCTCCGACAGCCACTATGGGCTTGTCGAGACGCTCCATCCTGTCGCGCGGGTTTTCGCTCGTCGAGTTGATCGCCGTGATGGTGGTGCTGGCGGTGCTGTCGGCGGTGGCGGCGAGCCGGATTGCGGTGATCCCCAGTTCGCGCGGGTCGATGGCGGCGCAGCTGTTGATGCGTGATCTGGCCTTTGCGCGGGACATGGCTGTGAGCACGGGGCGTGTGCACTGGATCGAGTTTGATCTCGGCGGCCAGCGATACACGATGCTGGCGGAGCCGACGGTCGGCGGCGGGTGGGTCAGCCGGTTGGCGGTGGTTGACCCTGGCACGGGGCGGAGTTTCCAGCGAAACCTCAATCGCGATGAACTGGCGGGCGTGACGATCACGTCGTCAACGCTGCCGGCGGGCAATGCCGTCGGCTTCAATCGGCTGGGGCGCCCGGTGACGAATCTGGGCGCGAGCGTGACGAGCGACAGCACGATTCAACTGACGGGCAATCGCGTAGTGAACGTGATTGTCTCAACTGGTGCGATCACCAGGAGCGGCAACCCATGAGCCGCGGCGCAGCACAGATCGGGCTTGGTCGTCGCTCGCGTCGGGCGGCGTTTACGCTGATGGAACTGGTGGCGGCGATGCTGCTGCTGAGTATCGCGTTTCCGCCGCTGGCGGTGTCGATGCGTGACGCCGTGGTGCGACAGGGCGCGAACAACCAGAGGATCATCGCGCGGTGGCTGGCGCACGCGCGGATGGAGGAAGTGCTGGCCGACCGCCACAGCAGCACGCGCGGGTGGCCAGCGATGGTGACGAGCAACTACACCACGGGTGGCTTCTGGTCGCAGTTTCCGGGCTTTTCGCAGAGCGTGACGATCATGGATCACGATGCGACGCTCATCGCGGCGGGCACGACGCACAAACTGATCATCGTGACAATCAGTTGGAATGATGCGACGCGCGGCAGCAGCAGCATTCGGTATCAGACGGTGGTGACGAACTACTAGGTCAGTTGAGACTCGCAGCACACCATGATCGATGACTCAATCGCCAATCCGGCTCGCTGCAACGCTCGCGTGAAGCGCAGCCAGGCTCCGCGCGCATCGGGCCGCCGCGGGTTCACGCTTGTTGAACTGGTTGCGACGATGGTTGTGCTCGGGACGTTGGCGACGATTGCCGGGGGCATCGTGCAGCGATTGGCGCAGGTGCAGACGACGGCGGCGATTCGGGCTCAGCTCTATGCCGATGCGAATCTGGCGATGGAGCGGATCGTGATGATGATCAAGCACACGCCGCCGCGGGCGGGCGTGTCGCAGACACCGGCGCTGCTGTATCTCGATGCCGATGACATCGTGTGGGAGAACAACGACGAGTTGGATTTCATCGCAGCCAGCGGCGGCAATCCGGGGCGGCTGATGCTGCGCAGCGTGCGCGATGGAGACCCGTCGGCGGGCG
>JALOQT010000096.1 GCA_025453375.1 Phycisphaerales bacterium
GCCATCATCGATGGCGAACGATGGACTGCGGCGGCTGGAGAGGCGGGGCTTCCTGTGTGGCCGACGTCTGCAGTGTCATCGAGTGAGTTTGGCGACCCAGCAATTGAGGGCAGGCGACTGGAGATACTGGTGAACCACCTGACCAGCACCAACGTGTCGGCGCAGGCTCCGCTGAGCCGCGTGCTGGCCAGCAGTGTCGGTGCCATACCGATCGCTTTGCTGGCGCTGTTCTATGCGCGCGCTGCGGTGCGGGGCCGGGTCGCTTGCTCCAGCGGGGGCTGACGAGCAACCCGACGCCGCCGGTGCGGACGAGGTGTTCTTTGTCGATGGTGCGGGGCTGATCGTGCGGTCGGTGTCGCACTATGGCTAGGCCGCGCGGGCGTCGTGCGGAGGCTGTGGATATCCTGTGTACGATATTTGTCTGGTGGTGGGGAGGGTGTTGGGGCGGTTGACCTCGGTTGGGGAGGGGGCAACAATCCACCCCTTGCTCCGGATCGCGCAGGCGCGGTCGGTGTGGGGTTGTGGGCGAATGCGAAGAGGGCTGGATGTCGGTGTTGGTGCTGCTGGGAGAGTCTTTGGGCTTGTCGATTCTGGTGGGCAACGTTGCGAAATGGGCGTTGTGCATCGTCGGGAAATCAGCGGCAGGTTGGTCGGCTGGTGTGGTTGGTGGTTGGATAGAGCCGAGGCCGCTGTAGCTCAGTGGTAGAGCGCATCCTTGGTAAGGCTGAGGTCATGGGTTCAAATCCCATCAGCGGCTCTTTTGATTGTGCACGGGCTGGTTGCCCGGGCTGGAACACTCAATAACACGCAGGTTTTGACTCGATTCGGAGATTGACTATGGCTAAGGGCGTATTTGAGCGTAAGAAGCCGCACGTGAACGTCGGCACCATCGGGCACATCGACCACGGCAAGAGCACGCTGACGGCGGCGCTCTCGGCCCGTTCGGCGGTGAAGAACGGCCAGACCCCCAAGACGTACGCCGAAATCACCAAGGGTGGTACGGTCCGTGACGCTAACAAGACGGTGACGATCGCCAGCTCGCACACGGAGTACGAGACTCCGGCTCGTCACTATGCGCACGTTGACTGCCCGGGCCACGCCGACTTCGTGAAGAACATGATCACGGGTGCGGCGCAGATGGACGGGGCAATCCTGGTGGTGTCGGCCGCTGACGGCCCGATGCCGCAGACGCGCGAGCACGTGCTGCTGGCTCGTCAGGTCGGTGTGCCGTACATCGTCGTCTTCCTGAACAAGGTTGACCTCGTTGACGACCCGGACCTGCTGGAGCTGGTCGAGAGCGAAATCCGCGACTTGCTGAACAAGTACGGCTTCCCGGGTGACAAGACCCCGATCGTCCGCGGCCAGAGCAAGCTCGCCCTGGAGAACCCGAAGGACGACAAGGCCTGCAAGCCGATCGACGATCTGTTCAACGCGATCGACACCTGGATCCCCGAGCCGACCCGCGAGATCGACAAGCCGGTGCTGATGGCCGTCGAAGACGTCTTCTCGATCAAGGGCCGTGGTACGGTGGCGACGGGTCGTATCGACCGCGGCGTGCTGAAGGTCGGCGACAACGTCGAGATCGTCGGTCTCCGCAAGGAGAAGAAGGCGACGGTCGTGACGGGCGTGGAAATGTTCCAGAAGACGCTGGATCAGGGCCAGGCCGGCGACAACGTTGGCGTGCTGCTCCGCGGCATCGAAAAGGACGACATCGAGCGTGGCCAGGTCATCTGCAAGCCCAACTCGATCAGCCCGCACACCAAGTTCAAGGGCGAGGTGTACGTGCTGAGCAAGGAAGAGGGCGGTCGTACGACGCCGTTCTTCGCGGGCTACAAGCCGCAGTTCTACTTCCGCACGACGGACGTGACGGGCGCGGTGCAGGAGCTGATCGGCGGCAACGGCCAGAAGGCCGAAATGTGCATGCCGGGCGACAACATCACGATGACTGTCGACCTGGGTGAGAAGTCGGTCGCTATGGAAAAGGGCCTGCGTTTCGCCGTCCGCGAGGGTGGCCGCACGGTGGGTTCGGGCGTCGTGACTGAGATCCTGGCCTGAGCAGGATCGGTTGGTTGGTGAGTTTCGTGGCGGGTGAGAATCAGTTCGGTGGCATCCGGCGGGATGGATGGGCGTGGCCCTGAAGACCGCTTCTGACAACGGGATGAGCCGCACGATCAGGATGGTTTCAAGCAGCCCGGCGGGGAGACTCGCCGGGCTGATTTGTCGGAGATGTTGACGAGGTTTTTCGCGTACAACCGGCGGCAATCGGCGGGCAGAGGCCCGGGCGAGCCGCCGCAACACAGCAGAGGTGGTTTATGGCCAAGGGCAAGAGTCTGGCGCGTGAATATGTGTGGCTGCAGTGCACCGAGACGGGTGACCTGAACTATCGCACCGAGATCAACGTCAAGGGCGGCATCGCCGAGAAGCTCAAGGCGGGCTTCAAGAAGTATTGCCCGCGCCTGCGCAAGCACACGCTGCACAAGATCAAGCGCAAGTAAGCGGCCGCGGCGAGAGGGATCGAGGGACATGGGATCAGGGATCGAGAAGATGCGTGAGCGCAACTCCTCGAAGCGACTGATGCCCAAGCTCCCGAGCCAGCGCAGGGCAGGTGCCCATGCTGGTGAGCTGCGGCGGGCGTGGCCTGTCGCAGATCAGTCCTGATCGGGCACGCGAGCGCCAGAAGCGCAACGTGCCCAAGCCCTCGCCAGGCTTGCCCGATGCGGCGGCGACCGATGGCTGACCATGGCTTGGACTCTTTCCTGATGGCTGATGGCTGATGCCTTCTGTTTCTCGACTCTCTTCGGTGTTTGACAAACTAAGTTGGTTCACACGGCGGTAGCTCAATTGGTAGAGCAGCGGATTCCAAATCCGCAGGTTGCGGGTTCGATTCCCTCCCGCCGTGCTTGATGAAGACTCGGGCCACGGTTCATGCCTCGATAACGGCGTGGAGCATGGCCAGAGTCGGCCCTGATGTGACGCGGCCTTCGAGATTGCCTTGAAGGGCCATGTGCTTCGGGGATGAAGTCGGTGTTCGAGTTAGTGGGGCGTGTGTCAGTCTTGTCGCGTGCTTCGAGCGCTCGGCGGCTGATGCGTGCTCCGGGCGGGCAAGCCCGCTGAAAGAGGAAGCCACCCGATGGCGATGAGCATTCACAAGCCGGGTCAGGGTTACTGGGTCCGCGTAATGACCGCGGGGTTGATCGGTCTGGTCACCGTCGCGCTGGCGCTGTGGCTGTATGGCCAGGGCACGCTGATCGCCGAGAGCCTGCCCAAACGAGTCTGGGCGGCGGCGGTGCTGTCCAAACCGACCGATGCCACCGCGTTGACGCCCGGCACGCCGGTCAAGCTTTTTGCCGCGGCAGCGCGTGATGGCAAGCCCTCACCGCTTGGTTCGGCGGTCTTCGCCGGGCTTGAGACTGGCACGACCGGCGCCGAGACGGCGCGGCTGACAGATGTCAAGATCGATCGCGTCGCTGGCGGGCCGCGGCGTGATGCATCGGAGATGGCGACGATCGTCGCGCAGAGTGCGACGGAGATCACGCCAGCCAACAGCTTTGCGGTCAATCGCCCAGTGGGCACGGCTCCGGTTGATGGCACGCTGCTGGGCGGGTCGATCGTTGCCGGTGTTCTGGTGATCGGCACGGTCATCGGCTTCTGGCTTGTCGGCGTGCGGGTCAAGACGGTTGAGTGGCTGATCGCGTGCGATTACGAAATGTCGCGCGTCAACTGGTCGACGCCGAAGGTCATCATGGGCAGCACGTGGGTCGTCATTGGCGCGTGCCTGCTGCTGTCGGCGATTCTGTTCCTGTCGGACTTTGGCTTCCGGTTCCTTGGCCAGTTGGCCGACCTGGTGTAACTCTGCGGCCGGCGGCGCGCACGCCGCGGCTGATTCTGGCGAGACTCACTTCGCCTTCCGCGTCCCTTTGCTGGACGACCACCGACTCACTCTGGATTGACCCATGCTCGAGAACGACACGAATACGACGCCCGACACTGCTCCTGCCGCCGCCCCGGCCGCGACGCCGGCTCCTGCTGCGGGCAAGAAGCCGCGCAAGAAGGCCGGCACCGAAGAGCGGCCCACCGCGGCACAGTTGACCGAAGTGCAGCGCAACAGCATGATCATCCCCGGCGAGCCGATGACGCGCGACGGGATGAACTGGTTCGTGCTGCGTGTGGCCAGCAACAAGGAATCCAGCGTGCGCGACACGCTGCTGCGCAAGGTGCAGATCGAGACGCTCGGCCACCTCGTCGGCCGCATCCTGGTGCCGACGGAGAAGTCGCGCACGGTCAAGAACGGCAAGAGCAAGACTGTCGAGACGAAGCTGTACCCCGGCTACTGCTTTGTCGAGATGAAGCTTGAGGACGACGGCCGCATCCCGCAGGATGTGTTCTTCGTGATCAAGGAGACGACGGGCGTGGGTGACTTCGTCGGCACCAAGGGCCGCCCGACGCCGATGAAGCAGCACGAGATCGAGAAGATGCAGGCCGCGTCGATGCGCGTGGAAGATCAGCCGCAGGTCAAGCTCGTCTTCACCAAGGGCGAGAACGTCAACATCACCGACGGCCCGTTTGCGGGCTTCGAAGGCACGGTCGACGAATTGCTGCCAGACAAGGGCCTCGTTCGCGTGCTGGTGACGATCTTCGGCCGCCAGGCACCGGTCGAACTGCAGGAGTGGCAGCTGGCCAAGCCGGAGCAGGTCTAACTGGTGTCGCAGTGATGCAGTGACGCAGTGACACAGTGACACAGTGACACAGTGACACAGTGACACAGTGACACAGTGACACAGTGACACAGTAAAGAGCAATGACGCGACTCTGGAGGTTTGGCCTTCGGAGTTGTTGTTGCGCTCTTGCGCCGGTTAATGTACGCTTCGTCGCTTCGTCGCTTCGTCGCTTCGTCGCTTCGTCGCTTCGTCGCTTCGTCGCTTCGTCGCTTCGTCGTCACCGCCCCGTCGGGGTGTCCATCGTGCCGGGCGCAGGAAGGGCGGCGTGGCTGGGGGTTTCGAAGAGCGTGGTGCTGCCGCGGATCTGTGATTCGATCGGCTTGATCTCTGGCAGTGCGCGGCTCGAGTCGGCATCAGCCCCGGGCGCGCCGGGCAGGCCCGCGGCCAGGCCGTCGGCCTGGGCGATCTTGTCAAATTGTGGGCGGACGCGCCGCTCGAAGCTGCCCACCGCTTCGTTGTAACTGCCGACGACCATGCCCAGCCGCTCGCCCACCTTTTGGATGTGGCCGAACATCACGCCCATGCGCTCGCGCAGCACGCGCACGTGCTCGCCGATTTCGCGGGCCGTCTCGCTGAGGCGCTGCTCGCGGAAGCCCACCGCGACGGCTTGCAGCATCGCAATCAGTGTCGCCGGGCTGGCCAGGAT
>JALOQT010000097.1 GCA_025453375.1 Phycisphaerales bacterium
GGGCAATCTCGAGCAGGCTCGCGACGTGCTGCTCGGCGCCGGGGCCGATGTTGTGCCGAATGACCGTGTCATCGTGCGTGGCCGTGGCGTGCGCGAGCGAGGCGCTGATGGCGACGAGCCCGGCGACAAGCAGTATGAACTGACGACGATTCTGCCGCCGGATATCGAGCGTTTTCCGTGGGCGGGGCACCTGGGCATTCGCCTGCTGCCGCAGGTGATCGAAGCGATCGATCGTGCGAAGACGACGCTGCTGTTCACCAACACGCGCAGCCAGAGCGAGATCTGGTTCGCCAGCCTGCTGCAGGCCCGCGAGGATTTCATGGGTCGCATCGCGATTCACCACGGCAGTCTGGATAAGAAGCTGCGGGCGAAGGTCGAAGCGGCGATCGATAGTGGCTCGCTGGCGTGCTGCGTGTGCACCAGCAGTCTGGACCTTGGGGTGGACTTTGCGCCGGTGGATCAGGTGATTCAGATCGGCTCGCCCAAGGGGCTGGGGCGGTTCATTCAGCGGGCGGGGCGGAGCGGGCATCGGCCGGGGGCGATCAGCAAGGTTGTGTGCGTGCCGACCAATGCGCTGGAACTGCTGGAGTTCGCCGCCGCGCGCGACGCGCTGCAGCCGGAGGCGAACGCCTCGATCCTCGGGACGATCGAGCCGCGCGTGCCGATCAGCCTGGCGATGGACGTGCTGGTGCAGCACATGCTGACGCTGGCCGTCGGCGCGGGGTTCGATGCTGAAGCCTTGCGTCAGGAAGTCCGCACGACCGCCGCGTTTGCCGCCATGACTGATGCGCAGTGGCAGTGGGCGATGGAATACGTCCAGCGCGGCGGGCCGGCGCTGGGCGCCTATGACCGCTACCAGCGCGTCACCCGCGATGAAGCCACGGGGCTGTATCGATGCGCCAGCCAGATGCTCAGCCGAGCGCATCGGCTGAACATCGGAACGATCACGTCCGACACGGCCATCGCGGTGAAGTTTCAGCGAGGGCGGACGCTGGGGAGCGTTGAAGAGGGGTTCATCGCCAAGCTCAAGCCCGGCGATGTCTTTGCATTTTCCGGGCGGCTGCTGCAACTGGTGCGCGTGCAGCAGATGACCGCGACGGTGCGGCCGGCGCCGGCGCGGCGCAGCAAGGGGCAGGTGCCCTCGTGGCAGGGCACGCGCATGCCGCTGTCGAGCCATCTGGCCAGCGCCATGCGGCTGCGTCTGGCCGAGGCGGCGCGCGGGGAGTTTCGCGGGCCGGAGATGCAGGCCGTCGCGCCGATCGTGCGTGTGCAGCAGGCATGGTCATCGCTGCCGCTGCCTGGCGTGCTGGTGATTGAACTGATCGACCTGCCCGACGGGCACCACGCGTTTGTGTATCCGCTGGCGGGGCGACTGGTGCACGAGGGGCTGGCGGCGGTGGTGGCCTGGCGGCTGGCGCAGGCCGAGCCGCGGAGTTTCACGCTTGCCTCCGGCGACCTCGGCTTCCATTTGCATGCGACCAGCCCGATGCCTGCTGACGAGGCGACGTGGCGGGCGGTGCTCAGCGATGCGAACCTCGGGGCGGATCTGGTTGCGAGCATGAACGCGGCACAACTGGCCCGGCGACAGTTCCGTGAAGTCGCCCGAATTGCCGGGCTGATCCAGCAGGGCTTCCCGGGCGAGAAGCGATCGGCCCGCCAGACGCAGGCCAGCAGCGAACTGTTCTTCGACGTCTTCCAGCAGTTTGACCCCGGCAATCTGCTGTTGGATCAGGCCCAGCGCGAGGTGCTGGAGCGCCAGTTGGAACTCACCCGCATGGCCAGCACGCTGGCCGAGCTTCGCACGCACGCGATGGTCATCACGCGGCCGACGCGTCTGACGCCCCTGGCCTTTCCGCTCTGGGTCGACAGCCTTCGCGAGCAACTCAGCAGCGAGAAGTGGACCGATCGGGTGCAGAAGATGCTGGCACAGCTGGAGCGCGACGCGAACCTGTGCCGGTAAGTGGATCGGCGGGCCGCCCCCCCTCACCCCCCTCACCCCCCTCACCCCCCTCACCCCCCTCACCCCCCACGCCCCTCAGCGCTGGCGGCCGATCATGTCCAGCACGCCCTGGCCCGGGCGGATGGTTGATTCCAGCAGGCGACGGTCGGTGTTGTTCGCCCCGCCGGCGCGGTTGATGTCCACCGGCTGGCGTTCCCACTCGTACAAGTCGTTGATGTTGACGCGCGGGTCATCCTCATCGGCCGATTCGATCGACCGCGTGACGCGGGCCAGTGGATCACCCAGCACGACGTGCTGCCAGCTCAGCACCGGGATCGATGACCACGCGGCCTCGGCGAAGGACATCGTCCCGAGATAGAACCGGCGGACGAAGTTGTTGTTGTCCGGGATCGTCGCGGCAAAGGGCTCCCAGACGTGGCCGATGGCGAACGTCGCTCCGCCCTGGGCGGCCAGCGAGATCTGCGACTGGCCGAAGAGCGTGCCCTTGCCGCCGAAGTCCCGGGCGTTGAACGATTCGATCGAGCCGTAATACCCCATCGGCCCCCAGAAGAACGACTGCGGGAGCAGGAACTTCGGATTGCCCGTGGGCGTGCCGTCACTGCTGCCGCACTCGCTGGCGAGATAGGTGATCGGGTCGGTCACCGTGAGCGGCAGCGTGATGCCAGGCACCTCGCGAGGGCCGAAGTAGTAATTGCTCGGGTAAGCACCTGCGTCATAGCGAATGCCCGTCGGGTCAAAGCGGCCGTCGGTCTGGATCAGGTTGCGGGTCAGTTCGTAGTCATCACCGCGCCAGATCGGGCGGACGGTGGTGTTCAGGTCGGTGTTGTCCAGCTCGCCGTTGGGCGCGGTATCGGCGACGCCGTTGGAGCGGGATTCGTCGAGGATGAAAATCGCCGATGATGTGTTAACGCGCCCATCATCGGCCCGTGCCCGGTCGATGATCGCAATCACATCCGCCAGCGTCTGGCCATCGAGGCGACAGACCAGGTACACATCCCCCGGCGAGAGCGTCGGCGCGCTGGCCGATGACCAGTACAGCCCGGGCGAGGTGGAGATCGTCGGGTTGAAGGTCGTGGCGTTGCGGCGCGTCGCGGTTGACCAGCTGGCGATGCCCTGGTTCACGCCGCCGGCGCCGGTCGTGCTGGCGCCCTGCACCTGCTGGAAGAACGGGTTGACAATCGCGCCATCGGCGAAGGAATCTCCCGGCGCGCCAGCCTCGCCATTGCTCAGGTTCTGCTGCAGCAGCGTCAGTTCCGAATCCACCGAGGCATATGTCGCATCCCCCCCGAAGACCTCAGCGACGACGGCGATCTGCCCGCCCGAGACCGTTCCGAAGTTTTCGCCGACATTGGGGAAGTCCGTGTCATCGATGCGATGGGCCAGGCCCTTGGTAAGGACCAGGCAGCGAATCCGCCCGCGCGGGTCATTGCTGTTGAGCCACTGGCGCAGCGGGTTGCGATAGCCGTTGATGAACTGGGTGTAGGTGATGTCCGGACCGGGCGTCGCAGGGGCGATGGGCGCGAGGTCCACCACGCGCACGCCCCGCCGAGCGCCGGGCAGATTGCCCGACCCGCCCGGCACGGCCCGCGACCCGGCGTAATACTCCGCCACGGCGCGCGAGTCGGCCACGCGGCTGTCATACACCACCAGCACCTGATCGGGATAGAGCTGTCCCGCCGCGCGCGAGGTACCCAGCCAGCCAAGGGCCAGCACGCCAGCGAAGATCGATCTCCAGCAGACTCGCGCCATCGAACTCCAGACTCCTCCTGGCGAGACACACACCATACTGCACAAACACGCCCGATGCGAGCGGTTTTCACCCCAAGACGTGGCCCGTCAGGCGGCGATCTTGGCCGAAAGCTCATCCCAGTTTCACGCGGCATGGCCCGATTTGGCCATCCTCAAGCGGGGGAGCGTCCGGGAAAAGTTGAATCCGTAGGGAAATCTGCCGATAACTCCCTGCATGCCGCACGGACGCGAGCACGAACCCGACCCACGCCGGCAGGAGGCCCCGAGGCTGCCTGGCGCGCGTGATGGCCTGCCCGGCCCGGCGTTCGGTGGCGGGGCGGGCGGTCGTCACGCCAAGGCTGGTGCTGCGTGCTTCCGCGTCGATAGCGAGGGCGTGCTGCGTGTGCTGCTAATCACCTCGACGATCGGCCAGTGGATCATTCCCAAGGGCACGGTGGAGAAGCATCAGTCGCCCCAAGCCGCGGCGTTGCAGGAAGCGTGGGAAGAAGCCGGCGTGCATGGGTGGGTCATGGGCACGAGCCTCGGCCCGTGGCAGTATGAGCATCCGACCGTCAGCGGCCGCGTGGATCACGTCGAAGTGCTGCCGGTGTGGGTTGATGAACTGGCCCGGACGTGGCCGGAAGATCACAAACGCCAACGCCGCTGGGCGACGATCCGCGAAGCGATGGAGTTGATCGACGACCAGAGCCTCCGCCGCGTGCTCGTCACGCTGGCGCGGCGTGCTAGCGCCGGTCACCTCCGCGCGGCGTGACGGGCACGATTGAATCAAGCAAAGACAGTGAACTCCCGAGGCCCAGAGGGCCCGGAGGAGAATCTGTTGCGCGGGAAAAGAAACAGGCCCGCGGGTGTTGCCGCGGGCCTGGTGGGTTTGTTGCGATTGGCGTCTTTGGGTGGGGCCAGCACTCCGCGATGGCCATCGGTGCGAAGCACCGACCCTTCGGCAGGCTGGATACGAGGTGTCAGGTGTCAGGCGTCAGGAATCGAAACTCCTCTCGATCCCTTCTCCCTCATCCCTCCGCCACTTACTTCGCCAGGGCCTTCTTGCCCTTGGCCAGTTTGACCTCGACCTTGCCCTTGCCCGTTGCGGTGTAGTTCGGTGCGCCGAGGGTCTTGCCGTACATGTCGGCGAACTTGAAGCCCTTGCGCTTCTTCCACGCGCCGCGGTGGTGCGCGTCGCTGGCGAGGATCGGGAACAGGGCCGACAGTTCGCCGAAGACCATCTGCTCGTGCACGACATCGACCTTGCCCCATGAGCAGGCCTCGCGCAGCGTGCTGCCGGACAGTGCACCATCGCGGCTGTCGGCGACGGTCATCTGGATGGCGTACTTGTGCATGCCGATGTCGCCGCGGGCCTTGCCGCCCTTGCGTTCATTGAGCAGTTCGGCCGCGACGACGATGTCCTGGGCGAAGTTCTTGGGCACGCCGCCGCCGAGCATCAGCAGGCCGGTGTCCTTGCAGGCGAGCTTGATGTCCGTCAGTTCGCGGAAGTCCTTGCCGCTGTCGATGGCGACCTGCCCGCGTCCCTCTTCGATCGCCTCGGTCTGCTGCAGCACGATGCCGAAGCCCGCCGAGCAGTCGCTGAAGGCCGGCACGAAGATCGGCACGCGCTTCTGGTAGCACGTCTTGACGATGCTCTCGTTCTTGGCCAGCT
>JALOQT010000098.1 GCA_025453375.1 Phycisphaerales bacterium
GTCAGCCGGCTTTACGCCAGCGCCTTCCCCGGCCACAAGGCTGATGTCGTCATACACCTCGCTGCCGAGGTCGGCGGCATCGGCGCCAACCGCGAGAACCCCGGGCGATACTTCTACGCCAACATGGCCATGGCCCTGCACCTCATCGAGCAGGCGCGCGTCGATGGCCTCATCCAGCGCGGCGGGAAGTTCGTCCAGGTCGGCACCATCTGCGCCTACCCCAAGTTCACCCCCGTCCCCTTCCGCGAGGAAGAGCTCTGGAACGGCTACCCCGAAGAAACCAACGCCCCCTATGGCGTCGCCAAGAAGGCCGCGTGGCAGATGCTCGATGCGTACAAACTGCAGTACAACATGTGCAGTGCCTACGTCCTGCCAGTCAACCTCTATGGCCCCTATGACAACTTCGACCTCAACAGCTCGCACGTCATCCCCGCGTTGATCCGCAAATGCGTCTCGGCGCAGGTCCGCGGCGACAAGGAGATCGTCTGCTGGGGCACCGGCAGCGCCTCGCGTGAGTTCCTCTACAGCGAAGACGCCGCCGAGGGCATCGTCCGCGCTACTGAGTCACTCGATGACCCGACGCCGATCAACCTCGGCACCAACATGGAAATCACGATCAAAAACCTCGTCGAGCTGATCGTGAAACTCACCGGCTTCAACGGCAAGATCGTCTGGGACGCCACCAAGCCCGATGGCCAGCCCCGACGCTGCCTCAGCACCGACAAGGCCCAGCAACTGCTGAACTGGAAGGCGCAGGTCGGCTTCGAGGAAGGCCTCAAGCGCACCATCGAGTGGTACCGCCAGAACATGCACGCGATCAAGTAGGGCCGCTGGGTACCCCCTCTCTCCGAGGGGGGGCGAACTGCCCACACTGCTGTGACATTCGTGATCCAAGACACGCCGGAATCGCACAATCATCCGCTCACCCGCGCAGCGCTCTGATCGCCGCCGCACGCTCCTGAGCCGCCAGGCCGAAGATCGCGCTGGCCGCGACGATGACGTCGCACCCCGCCTCGCGGCAGGCTGGTGCCGAGGCCAGGTTCACGCCGCCATCCATCTGCAGCCGCTGATGAGGCGACAGGCGCGGGGCGATCATGCGAACTTTGCTGAGCACCTCGCCGATGAACTTCTGCCCGCTGAATCCGGGGTTGACGCTCATCACCAGCACCAGGTCCGCATCGTCCACGTGCGCCATGATCTGCGCAGCGGGCGTCGGCGGGTTGATCGCCACGCCGACGGACATCCCCAGGCTCCGCGCGTGCCGGCGAAGGTCTCGCGCCGCGTCAGGCGAGACGACCTCGCAGTGATAGGTCACGTGGTTCGCCCCGGCCTTGGCAAATGGCTCGATGAACTTGGCAGGCTCCGTCACCATCAGGTGCACGTCCAGCAGCGCCTTGGGGCACGCCTGGCGCACCGCGCGGCACAGGTCCGGCCCCATCGTCAGGTTCGGCACGAAGTGCCCATCCATGACATCCAGATGCAGCAGATCGCCCCCCGCCTCCAGCACGCCGGCGCAGTCCCGCGCCATGTGGCCAAAGTCCGCCGAGAGGATCGACGGCGCGATGAGCACGTCGCCCACGCCGCCACCGGCCCGGCGTGTCAGCGCGTCGGTGATCCGGCGCGAGGCGATGTTCGCCTGCGTTGCATCACTGATCCGCTCGATGACCGGCAGCTCGGCGCGCGTCAGGCCGGCTCGGGCCAGCGTCTCATGCATCGCGATCGCGTCGGCGATGGAGAATGCACACACGTCATAACTGTCGATATCCAGCACGCCCGTGCACACGCCGCGCTCGTCGAGCAGCGGCAGCACCAGTTCGCTGCGATCGCGCGGGTCGCAGGCGATGTACCCCGCGCCAAGATGCGCGACATCCTCGATCACCAGCCCGCGCCCGCTGACATAGCTCCGCCCGCACGCACCATGCAGGCCGATGGGCGAACACGCCGGCTTGTCACGCCGCGGGCCCAGAATCATCCCTTGCGGATCACTCGGATCGGGCACATAGAACCCGACCCACGACATCGGCCCCGCGCCGCGGTCCACGCCGAAGGCCTGCCACAACGCATCAACCACCGCCTGCATCGCCCGCTGGCGATCGGCCCCGTTGACCACGCGATCCTGCGGCGAGACTTCCACCACCCGCAGTCGCCCGCTCGCACTGCTGACCGACGACGTTTCACGCATAGCCATGCCCGATGATTCGCACACTCCGCCCGCGACGCGAAACCGACTCCCCGTCCCTCCCCCCACGCCCCGCGTGGCACGGCTTTCCAAGCCGTGCACACTGCAGCTCAACTCGCACCAAGAGTGTGCAAGGCGGCCATGATCTGGCGTGCGTCGGGGCACAGTGGTTGTTTGCACGGCTCGGAAAGCCGTGCCACGGCCAGACGCTCAGACCCCAACGCCACCGCCAACCCCCACGCCAACCCCCACCCCCACCCACGCCGGCCGCATCGCCCCCAGCAGCCCCAGCCCCTGAGCCTCATCGAAGAATCGCCCGACCCCCGCGCGCTGCTCGGCGCCGATGCTGTATCGCAAGTTGTGCGTGACATACTTCGCCGCCAGGTCGCGCGGCCAGCGGCGCTGGTCGACCGCCAGATCGATCAGCCACTGCGTCCGCATCGTGTTGCGCAGGCGCGTCCGCTCCAGCAGCGCCGCCGCGTCACGCACCCACGCCTCGCCCACATCCGGCCCGCGGCACATCCACATCGCATACACGAATGGCAAGCCCGTCAGCGTTTTCCACGCCTCGCCCAGATCGATCTGATGCGGATAGCGCACCGCCGGGGGTGAGTCGGTCACAACCTTGTCACCGATCAGCAGCAGCGTCTCGGGCCAGGGGCACTGGGCGTCATCGTGATGCAGCGTGCTGGCATCCAGCGGCTGCACCTTCACCCGCACGCCAAACTGCCTGGCCAGCACGATCTGCGCCAGGATCACGCTCGTGTGGCTCTCGATATCCGCATGCAGCGTCGTGACCTTGTCCAGCGGCACCTGCGAGAACACCCGCACCGTCAGCGTCGCCCCATCGCACCCGATCCCGCCGACGGGGATCAGCCCATGCGCAGGCGTCGCCCGCACCGCGTCAACCAGGCTCACCAGCGCCACATCCACCTGCCCGGTGCTGAGCATCCCCCCCAGCGCACTGGGCACGGCACGCGTCAACTGCACATCGCGCGATGCTTCAAGACCCTCAATCAGCGGCAGCGTGTTGAGATATTGCACACACCCGATGCGCAGCGGACCAGCAGGGCGAGACGTCATGGAGCCAGCATAGTGCACGCCACCCAGGCCCGGGGCCACGCATAACCTCGGGCCATGTCCAGCCCTGGCCACAGCACGCCCTCACCAGCCGCCCGCGTCGGGATGCTGCTGGTCATTTCCGGCCCCTCAGGCGTCGGCAAGACGACCATCACCCGCGCCATCGAGAAGCAGATTCCAGGCGCCGTCTTCTCGGTCTCGGCCACCACGCGCCCGCGCACGGATATTGACCGTGAGGGCGTGGACTACTTCTTCATCTCCGACGAGCGCTTCGACGACATGATCCGCGCTGGCGAGTTCCTCGAATACGCCGGCGTCTTCGGCAAGCGCTACGGCACGCCCAAACGCTGGGTCGAAGACCAGCTCGCCGCGGGCAAACTGGTCATCCTCGAAATCGACGTGCAGGGCGCCATCAACGTCCACAAGCAGCGCCCCGACGCGATGATGCTCTTCATCCTCCCGCCCAGCGAAGACGAACTGCTCAGCCGCCTGCGCAACCGCAAGCGCGAGGATGAGACCGTCATCCAGCGCCGCTTTGGAGAAGCTCGCCGCGAGATGGAAATCGCCCGGACCTGCGGGGCCTACGACGTGTTCCTCGTCAACCGCGACCTGCCCGCCGCCGTGGTCCACGCCGTGGCGCTGGTGCGGGCCGAATGGGACCGGCGCGGGGCGAGTTTCTCATAAGAACTCTGTGTCAACATATAAACAATTCTGCCGCCGCCGAGGCCGCGTCCGAGCCGCGGCGTAAGAGCGCGATTTTCCTGTTGACACACCTTTCATCATCGTGTTCGCCTCAGATTTGTGGCGTTTTGCCCCAAAATCAGGAATGACGTGCTTTGCATTGGGGCAGGTACCCCATGGTCGCAGTAACAACTTTCGGCCGACCATTGGAATATGAACGGCAGTAGTCCGCAATCCGACCGCCCAAAGCCCAACACCGGGTCCGCGGCGTCCATTCCGCATGCGGACAAATGGGTCGGCGGCGCGCCGCTCCGCGCGACGGCGATCCGGCCGGGTAGCGGCGCGGGCGAGGGGGCGGCGGTCAATCGCACCGCGCTGACTGATGAGTCCACGCGCGAAGTGCTCGCACGCGTGCTGCTGGCCAGCGGGCCGATGTATGGTGACGCGGCAGACCTGGACGCATGGCTCGCCACCGCGGCGCGGAACGTCCTGAGTTTCTTCACCTCCGGGGCACCGGATGCCGACATCTCGCCTGTCGGCGCGTGGGCAGGGGTTGTGTCGATTGATCGGCTGGATCAGCGCCGTGTCGAGGCCGTCGCGACCGTCGGCTACGCGGGATTCTCGCCGGAGCAGGTGACGGACATTGCCTCGGGCGTGTGCGTGCATCCGGCGAACTGGCCGATGCCGACGCTCAGCAGCGGGCAAGCGAGTCTGGCCCTGGCTGCGCGGTCGCGCGTCACGGTGCAGGGGCACCCTGCCGATGAAGCGGCGCGGGTGGTCACGCCGCTGGGCCGGTTCATTCGCTGTGCGACGAGTGTCGGCGATGGAAACGCGCGTCGGGCGCTGTTCTGGCAGGTTGATGGCCGCGCCGGGGCGTGGGTGCCCGGGGCGATTGACAGTGCCGCGGCGGAACTGCTGGCCTCGGGCGTGAGCCTGGCGTTCAGTTCCTCGTGGCTGCGTCGCGAGCAGCATCGACGCTCGCTGGTGGCTTCGCTGTCTGTCAGCCAGCAGCCGATCCTGCCGCTGCTGGCCTCGGGCCTCAGCCAGCGCCAGATCGCCGACCGCATCGGCCGCAGCCTGCACACGGTGCACGATCACGTCAAGGGCATCTACGCGACGCTGGGCGTCCGCAGCCGCTTTGCGCTCTTCGTGCTCTGGAACGGCGGCGACGTCTCACAGATCGACAGCGACGAGTGAACACATGGCGCGATGACTCGCGTCATGAATCCACCACGTCACTGTGCCAGGTCGGCACGGCCCGCTCAGCACCCGTTGAAGTATCGGCCGAGGAAGACGATGATGTCATCGGCCGTCAACTGCCCATCGGGCACGATGGACTGGTTCGGACCGGCAACATCGGCCAGCGGGTCGTTGGCGAAGTACCAGCCCAGGAAGACGATGATGTCATCGGC
>JALOQT010000099.1 GCA_025453375.1 Phycisphaerales bacterium
TGGGCAGTTCAGTGCTGCTCCTGCATCATCGGTGCAGGGGCAGATCAACTCCAGCGGGCTCATCCGCCTTACCGGTGGCCAACGCTGGGAGAATCCGGGTTCGAGTTTCAATGACGCCGTCTTTGCCATGACTTCCTTTGACGATGACGGCCCCGGGGGCAGTGTGCCCAAATTGGCCGTCGGCGGGGCGTTTACCAGCAACAACTCCGCCACGGCGCGGCTCGTGGCGGTGTGGGATGGCAGCACATGGGGGACCTTCGGCGATGGGCTCAATCCGCTGGAGTCATGGCCCACACCTGTGCGGCGGGTCTTTGCGATGACGGAGTTTGACGAAGATGGGGCCGGCCCGCTGCGGCCATCGCTGTTCGTCGGCGGGTCGATGCAGGGTTCGTTCGATGGCGTCGTCTCGCCCTATGTCATCCGCTGGCGGCGCGATGCGACCACCGGCGTCGGCACCTGGCTGAGTGTTCCGCTGCCGCCGGGAACGACCACCGAGCTCGGCGGCAACTTCTGCCTGAACTTCTGCACCACGATTCCCTATGAGCCGGTCCGCCTGCGCGTGCTGTGCATGGCCAGTTTCGATCTTGATGGCACAGGCCCGGCGCCGACGGAGTTGTACATCGGCGGCGCTATCAACGCGCCATCCACCGGTGGCGAGGGGCTGATGAAGTGGAACCCGGTGACCAACACCACCGCGTGGGTCGTTGGCGACAGTGGCCGCGGGTTTGCCGACGCCCCATCGCCTTGGCCCGGGGGCGTCAACCTGATCCCGTATTCCATGCGCACAACGCCGCCGACCCCAAGCGTGCCGGGGCGGTTGTTGATCTCCTCGGTCAACACCGTGCAGAGTGTGCCCGTCACGTGTGTGTCATGCCCGCCGGCCCAGGGCTGTCCGTTCTCACCGATCAACATCACCACGACCTTGGGCGGCAGTCCGATCCAGGCCTTCGGCATCGCCGGCTCCGGCCCGGCCGTCACCAACCAGCCAGACAACACATGGGTCACGCTGGCGACATCCACGTCGGCCGGCTTTGCCGTCACGGTCTCCGGCAGCGGGCCGTTCACCTATCAGTGGCGCAAGGATGGGGTCAATCTCATCAACGGCACCAGCCAGGGGTTCGGCGCAGTCCTCGGGGCGACAGGCCCGGCGACGATCCTCGGCGGAACGGCCAACCCGATCAACCTCACATCGCAAGGGTGGTATGACGTGCGTGTCGGCAATGCCTGCGGCACAGGGTTCAGCACGCGCGCCTGGCTGGTCGTCCAGCCGGATGCGACGCCATACTTCCCGATCCGATTTGACGCCGCCGTCGCCCCGGTGACGACGCCGATCGGCAACGCGACGATGAGCGCCATCGCCGGCACGACCACACCCTGGCCACGCTTCTACAGCGTGGTGACCTCCACTCCCTTTGCCATCGCCCCGACGGGCAACAACACCTGGCGCGGGCGACTGGCCGCTGGCAGCCCGACGGGCAACCGCTCAGTGACGATCCCCGTCTCACGCTTCGGCGTCGGCGAGGTCTACACCCTGCTCAACACCGATGGACCGTCAACCACCAGCGTGCGATTCACCTTCAGCGCAACTGGCGGCCTGTCATACACCACCACGCTCGCCGGCGGCAATCAGATCCGTTCGTTCTCCCACATCTTCGGCCCCCAGAGTGCCGCAAGCGTCGACACCAGCACGGTCTACGACAACGGCCTCCTGCGCATGGACAAGCAGCGCATCTTGCTGCCCAACGCCTTCCGCAGTCAGACACTCACCTCCATCACCATCACCGACCTGGGCACCGACACCACCGGCCGGGCCATCCTCGGCGGCCTGACGCTTCGCCAGCGCCCGCTGCCCTGTGGCCCCAGCGACATCGCCGGCGAGAATCAGACCATCGGCTCCGACGGCGCGACAACCGCCGATGACATCATCGTCTTCCTCGGGTGGTACTTCTCCGGCGACCTGCGTGCCGACGTCGCCGGCCCAAACCAGTCCACCACCCCCGACGGCCAGTTCACCGCCGATGACATCATCGTCTTCCTCGGCCGCTACTTCGCAGGGTGCTGATACGCGAACCCCGGTGGTGACGCCGGCGATGACTGGCGAGGCATCTGGCACTCGACGGCCGACCACCAAGGGCCGCGCGATCATCGCACACCCAGCCGCTCCCGCGCAGCCTGCGGCCTGCGCCCTCGTCCGATCCGTCACCGGCCACGAGCTTGCCCGCCCCATTCCCCCCCCCGTCACCCCCCCCGCCATCACAGCCCCGGCACGATCCGATTCAGCCCCTCCACCACGCGGGCCATGCGGTCAAAGTCCATGTGCTTGGCTAGGTCGCCGGTGGTGTGGTACCAGCGGTAGCGAAACGGGGCCGTGTCAGTGATCATCAGCGCGGGCCAGCCTTGTTGCCAGAAGGACCAGTGGTCACTCGAGCCTGCGCCGGGGATGATGTTCGGCAGGCTCGCGCCGATGGCTGGGAACGCCGCGGCGGATCGAAACGCGCCGACGCATTGGCGGACCAGCGCGGCACTCGTGCCGCCGAGGCCGACGAAAGCAATAAAGTCACCGCGATCTCCGTGCGCGCGGCGCAGCAGCGGGCCCAGCGGCGGCGGCCAGTGCTGGCTCCCCGGCTCATCGCTATAGCAACCGATTGTCTCGGGCGTGAGCATCGCCGCGACGCGCAGGCCCTGGCGTTTCATCTCGCGGGCGAGGACCAGGCTGCCCATGTGCCGCGTCCAGAACCAGGGCGGCTCTTCATTGGCCAACAGGGCCAGGCGAATGGGGCGAGATAAGCGTACTGGCGGCGTGGCCGGTCGGCCCTGCTCCGCACAAGCCTGCACCGAGTGCAGAGCTGAGTGCCTTGATACATGCCGTGACAAATGCCTCGCCAGCGCCAGCACCGCCGCCACGCCCGAGCCGTTGTCATTGCCTGCCGGCGAGCCGGGCACACTGTCATAATGCGCGGCATACACCAGCATCGCCGACGCGCCCTCCGCCTCACACCCCTCCGCACCCACATCCCCCGCCGGGTGGACATCGATATAGATATTGTGCGTCGGCACCGGCCCGCTCGGCCCCGGCGTGATGAACGTCTGACGCCGCACCGGCCCGAGGCCCGTCGCCGCCAGTTGCGACTCAAGCCAATCCGCCGCCGCGCCATACGCCCCCGGCACGCCCGCATGGCGATGCCCGATGACCTCGCTGAGATGCGTGACATCCCCGCGCAGCTCCGCCGCAAGCGTCGCCTGGGCCGCGGTCAACTCCGGCAGCGGCCCGACATGCCTCCGCCCCGGCATCGACAGCGCCCACCGCAGATCCCACCACCGCGTCAGCATCGACCGCACCAACGCCGAAGGCCGAGTCCGCGGACCAACACGCTCTGAAGGATGTGGATACACCGTACGAGCCTACGCGAGGATCGCACGCAGCGCGGCAACGCCACAGGTCAGCCACCGCGCACCACTCATCGCTCCCCCCAAGCGGTCACACCTCCCGCGGGGCGCGTGGCCATGCTCCATACTCCCCCGTGCCCGAAGGTGCGGAGAGTGCTCGGCCCTCGGCACTGATTTGGCTGGAAAACGCACCAGTCACATCCATGGCACGCGATATGGAAATGCATAACGTTGGAAGGTGAGAGCAGTGCCACGCTTCCTGTGTCGAATAGAACTGATTCGAATCCCCACCGCCGCACTCTGTTGAAGAAGCATCTACTTGTCGCGGTCGTGCTGTTCAAATGCGTAAAGCACTTGATCGATCGACCATCCAAGAGCTCTCCACTGCCCTCGCTCACGCTCAACGTGAAGCACAATGACTGATGATCGAAGAATGTCATCACTTCGATTTTGCAATTCGGACAGCTCTTTGTCACTCCAAATCGCTCGAGGATCACCGTGGTTCCCAGCAGCCGGAAAGACGATCCTCCGAACCGGCACATGAAACTCGTTCTCCCGTCGACCAGCCACAACTTGGCTTGGTGCACCGAGTTCCCAAGCCGGCATGACCTGGCGAGCAAACTCCCATGCATCAGCCTGAGTCTCTGAGTTGAGCAGTGGACACGAACCCGTTTTGGCATCGTCCAGACCTGCCGGCGAACCTCTACCTTGAGGCTGCTTCTCGCAGCCACTCAAAAACGCCGCTACAGCAAACGCAGCTAACGAAATTGCCACTGGTGACATCTTGCCCCTTTGTATATTGCTGGTTGTGTCGCGAACCACGGTGGACTATCTCTAACGGAAGCGTGGCGTTGAAGGCTCGGGACCTTGGCCGAGACTTCAGTGTCGGGCGGGGGGGTGGCACTGGTTCGAACGCGCGCCGCGCCATGGGTTCACCTTCTTGGAGCGATGGACCGCCGAGAGATCCGTCCGAGGGTAAATACTAGGTTCTGTTTGACGGATCGAGCAGTCGCAGGCAGCGTTGAACCATTGCGAGCTTGACGAAGGCGAGGAAGTGGACGGCGAGCTTCTCGTAGCGGGTAGCGACACGGCGGCACCCTTTGAGCCAGCCGATGCAGCGTTCCACTGCGTTGCGGCCGCGGTACTTCTCTGCGTCCAGCCGCTCACGCGGCTGATCGCTCCGCGTGGGGATCACCGCCTCGATCCCGCGGCGTGCCAGCCACCTGCGGATCCGCGGGTAGCTGTACCCCTTATCGCCCGCCACCGCGTCGGGGCGACGACGCCCGCCCGGGCCACGCACCGCAACGGTGTCCAGCAACGCTTCGAAGCTCACCGACTCGTGGCTCTGCCCCGCCGTCACCAACGCCCCCACGGGCGTGCCCGCCCGGTCGGTCACAAGATGAAGCTTCGTGCCAAAGCCTCCGCGGGATCGTCCCAGGGCGTGGTCGGCGGGCTCGTCCGCTCTGTTTTTTTCGAGCCCCGTGCCCCCCCGGCCGCCGAGCGGTGGGCCCGGATGTTCGAGCCGTCGACGTCGAAGACGCTCCAGTCGATCCGCCCGTCCCGGTCCAGGCTCACGTGCAGAGCGTTGAGGATACGGTCAAAGAGCCCCTCACGCGTCCACCGCCGGTAGCGGCCGTAGACCGTCTCCCAGTGGCCGTACCGCTCGGGCATGTCACGCCACTGCGCACCGCTGTTGAGCACCCAGAACATCCCGTTGAGCAGCGTGCGGTGGTCCGCCCACTTCCCCCCACGCCTCTGCACCGGCAGCAGCGGCTGGATCCGCGTCCATCCATCATCGCTCAACTCGTAACGCTTGCCCGGCCTGCCGTCTGCGCCACGACCCGTCCGTTGTGTCTTGCCCATCGTCGGCCTCCTTGCCGACGAGCAGTATGACAGCGCAACAGCGATCGCGCAACCTGACATGCGCCGAACAGATGATCCGTCAAACAGAACCTAGGATCCGTCAAACAGAACCTAGGCCGCGTGCTCTTGCAGGCTCGGGGCCGTGGCCGAGACTTCAGCGAGGGCAGGGTGTGGGGGTGTGCGGGTGGCGGGTGTGCGGCCGCTGGCCCGGCGGTGGGGGCGGAGGTGGAGGCATGAACAATCAGCGTTGACGTAAGGAAGCTGGCGACCCCCGCGGCAGTTCGCCCGGCCCGGAGGTCCGGGGTACCCAATTGTGACCATCCCGCCCCGACCCCACATCGCCCGCCCAGCGCGAGCCCTAGCGCCGTCCCCAACTTCGCCCCACCCCGCCCCGGACCACCCCAGCACCAAACCCACAAGAATCGCCACATTTGGCCATTTGGCCCTTTGCTCATGTGGCCATTTCTCGCTTTGTCACTTTTCCCCCGGAATGGGCCTGACTGGATTCGAACCAGTGACCTCACGCTTATCAAGCGTGCGCTCTAACCAGCTGAGCTACAAGCCCTCTCACCGGCTCGACCACCACGCCGCGGGGGCGGGGCGTGCGAACCGGGCGGAAGTATACCCGCCCAACCCCTGGCAGCCAAGGCCCCGAAACTTCCCGGCGATTCGGCGGTTCGCCCGCCCGTCGAAGCCGCCCCAACCCGACCTCTCTGGCCATGTGGCCATGTGGCGATTTGGCTATCTGGCCATTTGCCGTGTGCCCCTTGGTCCTTCCCCTCCCCTATCATCCCGGCCATGCACGGCGAGGCCATACCAGACTGGGCTGCCATTCGGCGTCAGGCCAAGCGGTTTAGCCCGCACGCCTTTGCCTTTCTCCGCGAGGGTCTCGGCTTCACCGCCGACCAGATCCACGGCCCGCTGCCCGAGGCTCGCCAAGTCGACCTTGACGGCTCCAGCGACCACACCACGCTTGCGGCCCACCTGGCCCCGGACCTCGCTCAGGACCCCCACGTCGCCACCCGCCATGTCACCGGCCAGCAGCTCTGCCACGGCTTGCGCGAACTGGCGGTCAAGCGCTACGGCATGCTCGCCGGCACCGTCCTGAAGACCTGGCGCATCACCCGCACCGAAGACTTCGGCATCATCGTCTACAGCCTCATTGACCAGGGCGAACTGAAAGTCAGCCCCGAAGATCGCTACGAAGACTTCGTCCTCGTCTACGACTTCGACGAAGCCTTCGCCCCCACCGCGCTGACGATCGTCTGACGCCCCCGGCCCACCGAGCGCCCCGGTGCTTCCAACTCCTGCGGGAAGATGCTTCACCACAGAGGCACAGAGGCGCAGAGAAGAGAATGCAGAGAGCTGCTTGGTGGCAGAGGCAGAGGCGCCTCGCAGCGATTTCATCCGCTCTGATGCGCATCGCCTCGCATCTCCCCCCACCTGATTCCCTCAGCATCTTCTTCTCCGTGCCTCTGTGCCTCCGTGGTAAGTGTCTTTGAATCTCCAGCGTCACGCCCCGCAGGCCGAGTCCATCCAGCCTCGCGCCGGTATACTGACTCTGCCTGGTCCTGCATCCGACCATTCTGCTGCTCGGTCTCGCCGCGGCGTCGGTGCCGGTGATCATCCACCTCCTGCTCAAGCGTCGCCAGCCGCCGATGGCCTGGGGTGCGATGCGATTCGTCCTCGAGGCCTATCGCCGTACGCGTCGGCGCAGCATTGAGCGCTGGCTGCTGCTGGCCGCACGCGTGCTGCTGTTGCTGCTGGCCGGCCTCGTGCTGGCCCG
>JALOQT010000100.1 GCA_025453375.1 Phycisphaerales bacterium
AAACGCCGGATGCCCACCCGCCGGCGCCGTCGTCTGATCACCGATATACGCCGAGCCGACGACCTTCCCATCCGGCCCGTTGATTTGCTCCCACTTCGCCTCGCACCCGTTGAAGACCACCGCCACCTGCCCCGGCTTGAGCGTGCAGCGCGGGAACGTAAACCGCACCGCCCCGCTCTTCATCCCGCCCTTCTTGTCCCGCTCGCTGGCCCGCTTGTCACTCAGCGTGAACCCACCAATCTCAATCGGCCGCTCATGCGGATTGACGATCTCGATGAACTCATCACCCGTCGCATGCCGCACACCATCTCCATTGGCAACACCCTCACCCCCCGTCGGCACGGCGTACAGCACCTCCGTAATCAACGGAAACGGATACGACACCTTCGCCTTCCCCTCCACCTTCGCCGGCGGCGCCCCCGCCGCCCCAGCGCTCAACACCGCGCCACACACCACCACGCACGCACAACGAAGATCAAGTGGCCTCATCGCCGCAGCATACTGGCGTGCATCGATCGCACAAGAGCCAAAATCGTGGATTTTCAACACGATTGCGATTGGAACCTGTCAGGCATCACACGCCCCAGCCAAGACGAACGGCACGATGAAGCCCTCTTTCCCCTCACCCCTTCCGCGCCAGCCGCGCCCGCACCAGTCGGCCGATCAGCGGGTCGGCCACGTTCGGCATCCACGCCGCGCCCGCCATCGCCGTGCGCAGCGCCAGCGCCGGCAAGCCCGTCCACACCTCCGCCCGCGGCCTGCGCAGGCACGCCACCACGCGCGCCGCGACCACCGATGCATCCTGCATGAACGCCGAATCAGCTCGATCGATCAGCCGTGGCTTCACACCCGCGCCGCTTCGCAGTGTCGTCTCCGCTGCGGTGTCGAAAAACTCCGTCCGCGTGCCGATCGGATGCACACTGCTGACCTCGATCCCCTCGCCAGCCAGTTCCGTCCGCATCGCACGGCTCAGGTGATGCTGCGCCGCCTTGCTGGCGCTATACACACCATGCATCGGCGTCGGCAGCAGCGCCAGACACGAGCTGCACCACAGCACATGCCCGATCGGCTCGCCACGCCGCAAGCCCTCGCGGCTGCGCCGGCGAATCGCCGCCACTGCCGGGCGAATCACCGCCAGCGAGCCGAACAGGTTCGTCTCGAACATCGCGCGCAGTTCACCATCGGGCATCGCCAGCACCGGCGCTTCCTGCCCATACCCCGCGTTGGCAAACACGCCATACAGCCCGCCGAGTTCGCGCTCGGCCTGCGCGACGAACGCCTCGCACGCCGAAGCATCCGTCACATCGCACGCCACCGCGATGGCATGCCCGCCGCTGGCGCGAATCTTGGCCACCACCGCTTCGAGTTTGTCCAGGCGTCGCGCCGCCAGCGCCACAGGCATCCCCGCGCGGCTCGCCGCGATCGCCGTCGCCGCACCAATCCCGCTCGACGCCCCGGTAATCGCCAGCGCCCGGCCCCGAAGATCAATCGCTCGAAATCGTGGAAGCATGGTGAGTGTCGAGTGACGAGTGACGAGTGACGAGAAACCACAACCTGATGCCTGATGGCTGATTTCTGATGCCTGCTTCCCAGCATAGTGCAACGATCCCCCTCATGCCCACCTTCCGCACCGACATCATCGATCTCTACATCCTCCGCCGCGCTGAAGGCGCCGGCTGGGAAGTCCTGCAGCTCCGCCGAACCGATCCGCCCCTGGCCGGCACGTGGCAGCCGGTCATGGGCCACATTCAAGCTGGCGAGCGCGCCACCGCCGCCATGGCCCGCGAGGCGCGCGAAGAACTCGGCCTTGACATCGCCACCAGCCCCAGCGTGCTGGGCCTCTGGCAGCTCGAACAGACGTTCCCCTTCTATATCGCCGATCTGGACGCGATCATCGCCTCGCCGCGCTTCCTGGCGCAGGTCGATCGCGCCTGGTCGCCCGTGCTCAATCGCGAGCACTCGGCGTATCGCTGGGTCAATCTCGCCGCCGCAGACTCGCACTTCACCTGGCCCGGCCAACTGCACGCCCTGGCCGAAATCCACCGCATCCTGCTGCCAGGCAGCCTACACGGCCAGCACCTGCGGCTGGATCGGGCGCTGTTGGGGAAGTAAAACCCTCGTGCCCGTTCGTGCAAATCCATTGCAATTTTTCTGCAACACAGTTGCACAACTCGCCCAGCCGTTGTACGCTCCCGGTCCATGGGTCGTCGCGTCCCAATCATGCCTGGCGGTGGCCGTCGCGCCTTTACGCTCGTCGAGCTGCTCGTCGTCGTCGCGGTCATTGCGCTGCTGATCAGCCTGCTGCTCCCGGCCCTCGCCAGCGCCCGCCGCGCCGCTCGCGCCACCAAGTGCCTCGTGCAGATTCGCTCCCTGGCCATCGCCCACACCATGCACATGGGCGAGCATCGCGAGCGGTTCATCGATGCCGGCCTCGGCCATGGCGGCGTCGGCGAGCCAGCCACCAGTTGGCCCGTCCAGCTCCAGGCCTATCTCGACGCGCCCATCGCCCTGCGCAGCCCCGCCGACGACAGCCCCTTCTGGTCCACCATCGAGCCGTCCGGCCCGGGTACCGCGCCAGGCGCGACGCTGGGGCAATATCTCGAACTGGCCCGCACCAATCAGCAAGCCGCCAGCGCTCTGGACCTCGCCCGCTGGACGAGTTACGGCCTCAACAACTACCTCACGCCCAGCAAAGCGCCCGTCCCGGAACTCACCGGCGGCAAACGCTACGACACACTCCCGCGCGTGCCGCGGCCCAGCGGCACCGTTCACTTCCTGATGATGACCCTCGGCCACCGCGGCGGCCCGTGGGCCACCTTCGCCAAGAGCGATCACGTCCACGCCGAAACCTGGGGCGACAATGGCCCCGAGCTGGCACCGATGCTCGCGGCGCGCGAAATGGCGTTGAACATCCACGCCGGCGCCTTCGGCTCGGCCCGAGGCCAGGCCAACTACGCCTACCTCGACGGTCACGCCACTACCAGCGCATTCGCCGACATCTACACCAGCAGCGACCGCAACGCCTTCGACCCCGGAGCCGCCCCATGAGCAGCCTCGTCACCATCGCCGCAGCGTCCATCGCTTCGCTCGGCCAGTTGCACAGCGGCGATGTCGTCCTGACGATCCAGAACAGCGCGCTGGCGACCAACGCCGTCGCCACGCCGCCCAGCGGGCTTGCGCCGCAGCGCGTCTTCGTCGTCGACTTGCAGGACTTTGGCACCGCCTGGTTTGCCAACGATCCGGGGTTCGATTCCTTCAGCGGCACGTTCACCCCCGGCTTCCGCCTCGGCCCGGCGATCCAGGGCTCGCTCCGACGCTGGAACGGGCAGGACTTTCACACCATCGCCACCAGCCAGCGCACGCGCATGGCCCTGGGCGGGCAGCAGCGATTCACGCCCGTGCCCCCCGCTTCCGATTCCGCCCAGCCGCCGATCTTCGCCAGCAGCGGCAGCACCGGCCAGTTCCACGTGCACTTCGGCATGACGCTGCAAGCCTGGCCCGACCTCTCACAAGCGCCAGACGACGGCCTCTATCTGCTGCTCGTCCGCCTCGTCAGCGAGAGCGGCGCGCTGGCCCCCAGCAGCACCATCGGCCTCGTGCTGGAGAAAAACGCCTCGCCAGAGCAAGTCACGCTCGCCTCGCAGTGGGCCAGCACCTGGCTCGCCGCGGGCCAGCCGGGGCCGACGCCCCCATGCCTGCCGGACGTCGCCGGCGCGAATCAATCCAGCGTGCCCGATGGCGTGCTGACGGCTGACGACATCATCGTCTTCCTCGCGTGGTACTTCGCCAGCGACACGCGCGCCGACATCGCCGGGGCCAACCAGGCGACGACGCCCGACAGCCAGTTCACGGCTGATGACATCATCGTCTATCTGTCGCGGTACTTCGCGGGGTGCAACTGAAATGTCTGCTTTACGTGGGGCTGATCGTGTTCTGTATCCGTGGTCAATGGTGAGAAGAAGGAGATCAAGATGAAGCGTCTGGCACTTGCAGCATTGGCGTTGGTTCCGGCCTCGATGGCGCTCGCGCACGAGGGGGATGTGGGTCTGGCGGTCGTCGGCGGGCAGCTCCGCACGGGCATTGTCGAAGTCGATGCCAGCAACAACGAGTGGGTTGTGCTGGGCGAGCGTGTGTTCGCGGGTGAGCTGGATGCGGCGGGCTTTGCCGCCGATCCGGGGTTCTTCTCCGGCCCGCTGGGCAGCGCCAGTGGCAGCGTGACGGTGCCCGCCGGCGCGCAGTTGGGCTTCACGCTCAACGGCCCGCTGCAGGTCTGGACCGGCACGGGCGTGGGCAGCACCAGCGCGCGGATGCGGCTGGAGTTTGCCGGCGGCGCCCTGTCGGCCGTCACGCCGATCAGCGCGGGCAACGTCAGCGGCTTCGGCCTGCCGACGGGCACCACCGGCGCGTTTGATGAGCACTGGGACTTCTTCCTCACGGGTCCGAGCGGCGCGACCGGCGGCACGCTGCCGATCGCGGGCGTCTACATCTTCGAGACGACCCTCTCGCTGACTGGCACCAGCAGCACCATCGCCAACGCCGAGCCGATCTGGTTCGTCCTGAACTTCGGCACCAGCGAAGCGGCGCACGACGAGGCGATTGAGTGGGTTGAGGCCAATCTCGTCCCGACGCCGGGCGTCGCGGGCCTGCTTGGCCTGGGCGGCGTGGTGGCGCTGCGTCGCCGCCGGGCTTGAGACTCAGCCGCAGATGTGCGGCTGAGTGTTGAAAACGTGTGCTGTACGCCGCTTCGCGGCAAATGGCCCGTAGAGCCTCCCAGAGCCGCGCGGCGGCGAGGGGTCCTGCGGGTCGTTTTTCGCGCACGGCGAGCGCCTGAGCCATCGTGGCGCATGTCCACTTTCGGTCGCACTTTCTGGGACATCGATGTCCCACGAATTGCGGTCGCGCGAATCGCGCACGCCGCGCGGACTACCGTTCTGCATGCATGCAGATGTGACGATCATCGGCGCGGGCTTGGCGGGGTTGACGTGCGCGCGGGAACTGTCCCGCGATGGCGCGCGGGTCGTGCTGCTGGAAGCCAGCGACGCGCCGGGCGGGCGCGTGCGGACCGATCATGTCCATGGCCCCGGCGGCACATATCTGGTCGATCGCGGGTTCCAGGTCTATCTCACGGCGTATCCCACCGCGCCACACGTGCTCAATCACGCAGCGCTGGACCTGCGCGCCTTCGAGCCCGGCGCAGTGGTGATGCACGATGGCAAGGCCCACGCGCTGATGGACCCGTGGCGCAGGCCGGGCAACTTGCTCGATGGCGCACTGTCGAAAGTCGGCACGATGGGCGACAAACTGAAAGTCGGCGTGATGCGCAGCGAGATGCAGCGCATGGCG
>JALOQT010000101.1 GCA_025453375.1 Phycisphaerales bacterium
TTCAGCGACGGCGTGCACGGGCAGGTTGATCTGGCGCACCTCGTCGGTCGCGGAGTGTTCGTTGCGTGGGAAGAGCCGGGCTTTTTCGAGCAGGTGCACATTGGCGCCGAAAGCCAGTCTGTGACGTGGCCTGGCGAGCTCGATCTTGATTCTCTGGTGCTCTACCAGGCCATCACTGGGCAAGCCGTGCGCGTTGCTTGAGGCCCATCTCACGTCAGCACCAGCGCCGCCGCCACATTCGCCGTGTTGAAAAGTACGTGCATGATGATCGACGTCGTCACGCGCCCGGTGCGGGCGAAGGCGATGCTCATCGCCAGTGACAAGCCCGTCAGCGTCAGCCCGGCAGGCAGCCACGCGTCAGCCGGGATCGCCCCGGCGTGCATCACCACAAACACCGCCGTCGTGATCCCGATCGCCACCCAGGGGCGGCCTGTCAGTTTCGTCAGGCTCGTCTGCAGGAAGCCGCGATAGAGCACCTCTTCAACGATCGGCGCCCCGATCACGACCACGCCGATCATCACGCACCGCCACAGCAGCGGCTGCGTGTCATCAGCCAGCGCAGCGAGCGAGTTGTGCGCCAGCGTCGGTGCCGGCTGACCAAAGACGACGGTCATCATCACCTGCCCAAGCATGTTCAGCACCATCACCACCGGCGCCGCCATCACCATCGCCAGCACGCCGATGCCCATCGCCCGCACGATGCTCGGCGTCGTCGGCGCGGCTTCAAACCGCCGACGCCACGCCTGCCACAGCACCGCCGAGGCGCAGATGCCCACGGCATAGGTCACCGCCGCCATCTGCGCCTGCTCGACGAACGTCAGGTTGGGCAGCCCCGACGCCGCAGCCGAAAGGCTGCCCATCTGCGACCCGCCCGGCTGCTGGGCGATCACCATAAACAGTGCCAGCGCCGAGGCCACGCTGATCATCATCCACAGCGCGACGCCCATGACCAGCGCCAGCACGCCGATATTCGGCCCGGTCGGCGTCACCCCAGCCACCGGCCGCGCCAGCCGCAGCCACCCCGCGCGCCACATCACACCCAGCGAGATCATCGCCAGCACACACACCACCGCGATGAACCACACGGCTACGGACTGCATCGCCGACTGTACGACCGCTTCCCCGATGCACACCCGCTTCGCCCGCATGCGAGTACGATCAATCATGCCTGCTTCGCGTCGTCGCTCATCCTCAGCCGCATCCGCCAAGCCCCGCCGCACTGCGACGCCGATCGTCGGCGTCGTCATGGGCAGCACGAGTGACTGGGAGACGATGCAGCACGCCAGTTCGACGCTCGACGCCCTGGGCATCGCCCACGAGACGTGCGTCGTCTCCGCCCATCGCACGCCTGACTGGCTGATGGACTACGCCGCGTCTGCCCGCGACCGTGGCTTGCGGGCGATCATCGCCGGCGCCGGCGGCGCGGCTCACTTGCCGGGCATGCTCGCGTCCAAGACGCCCGTTCCGATCCTCGGCGTGCCCGTGCAGTCACACGCTTTGCAGGGGCTGGACAGTCTGCTCTCGATCGTGCAGATGCCCGGCGGCGTGCCCGTCGCCACCTTCGCCATTGGCAAGGCCGGCGCGATCAACGCCGCCCTCTTCGCCGCCTCGATCCTCGCCCAGACCGACAACACCATCGGCGCCGCGCTGGACCAGTTTCGCCTCGAGCAGACGGCCAAAGTGCTGGCCAATCCGGACCCGCGCAAGCCTGGCGCGACAGTCAAGGCCTCCGCCGCGCCCCGCGCCACCCGGCGCTGACGCAGCGCCCGCCCACCCGCGCTAATATGGACCCCGATGACCACCCCTCACGGCTCGGGCCACCCCCAATCTGCTCGCACCTCCGCCACGCACCCCGTCGGCCGCCTGGCCCTGCAGGATGGCTCGGTGTTCACGGGTCGCGCGTTCGGCGCGGTGGGCAAGCGCCTGTGCGTCCCTGCCGAGGTCGTCTTCAACACCGCGATGGTCGGCTATCAGGAAGCCCTGACCGACCCGTCATACACCGGCCAGATGCTCGTGATGACCGCGACGATGATGGGCAACTACGGCATCAACGCCGAGGATGTCGAAAGCCGCAAGGTCCAGGTCTCCGGCTTCGTCATCCGTGAGCTGACGGACATTCCCAGCAACTATCGCTCGTCGATGAGCCTCGACGCGTACCTCGCCCAGGTCGGCGTGCTGGGCCTGGCCGATGTCGACACCCGCGCACTGACGCGCCGCCTCCGCACCGCAGGCGTCATGCAGGGCGTGATCACCGATGACGCGTCGATCAGCGATGAACAGCTCGTCGCCCGCGCCCGCAGCGCGCCGAGCATGGCCGGGCAGAACCTCGTCCCCGCTGTCGGCTGCACCAGCAACCAGACCTGGCGCGAGACACTGGGCGACTGGTCACCCGCGCCCGCCGCGGCGGGCACCCGCACGTTCAAAGTCCTCGCGCTGGACTGCGGCGCCAAGAGCAACATCCTGCGCAACCTCGCCGACCGCGGGTGCGAGGTCAAACTAGTCCCGCACACCATCTCGGCCCAGAGCATTCTCGATCACTTCGCCAAGGGCGAGGCCGACGGTCTGTTTGTCTCCAACGGCCCGGGCGACCCGGCCGCCGTGGATGCCACGATCAGCACGCTGCGCCAGGTCGTCGCGGCACCCGCAGCGAAGACCATCCCGACCTTCGGCATCTGCCTCGGGCATCAGTTGCTGGCCCTGGCCATCGGCGCCAAGACCTTCAAACTCCCCTTCGGCCATCGCGGGGCCAATCAGCCGGTCAAGAACCTGCTGAACGGTCGCGTGGAGATCACCAGCCAGAACCACGGCTTCGCCGTCGACCCCGCCAGCCTCACCGCCGCCGGGGGTGAGGCGACGCACATCCACCTCAACGATCAGACCCTCGCCGGCTTCCGCCTGAAGGACCGCCCGGTCTTCAGCGTGCAATATCACCCCGAGGCCAGCCCCGGGCCGCACGACAGCGCGTATCTCTTCGACGCGTTCGTGAAGATGATGGGCGATCGCAAGCCCGTCACTTTCGCGTGATGTGTGCGTTTCTGGCCTGAAACTCGCATCTTGGCCGATATTGACTCGATGCACGCAGGGGTACTTCGCGTTTCGTCTTTCGCACTGGCCGTCATGCTGGCCGCCGCCTCTGCCCGCGCGCAGGCCGATGCCGATCTTGAGCCTAATGACACGCCTGGCGACGCCGCGCCGATTTCACTCGCCCCCGGCCAGTGGTTCACCGGCACCACGACAGGCACGCAGAGCGGCCCAAGCGTCGGAGGGCTCAGCAACTCCGCCGACTTCATCCGCGTCACCATCACCGGCCTGCCCATCGGTGCCGTTCGTCGAAATCGCTTCGTGTTGACCACCACCGGCACCTCCGGGCACACGATGGCGATCATGGGCCAGCTCGTCGAAAATCTGCCCCCCGCCCCGCCGGCGATTCTCGATGACTGGTTCATCAGCCAACTTTCCAGCATCAATACCACCCCCGCCCGCATGGTGCAGTTTTACACCATGGGCAACACGTCGGTGGATGTGCTCCTCCGCATCACCGGCACGCAGAACACCACCGGGCAGTATCGCGTTACGCTGCTCAGCGAAGATGCCACTCCCGCGCCGGTCTCCTCACCGACTGGTCTCTACGCCGGCAACATCACCCTGACGACCAACAACGCCGGCCACACGACCGATACCACGATGGTGCTCTACGACAGCAACTTCGTGCCCATCGCCTGGAGCTTTGACAACCCCCTGCCCGCCAGCACGATCAATGCCACGCTCGCCCCGGGCAACTACCTCGTCGCCGTCACCCAGGCCGGCACAACGACCAACCTTCTGCCTCAGGCTGGCGATCTGGTCTCCAACATCCTCCTGGCGCCCAATGGCACCGGCCCCGGCGGCAACATCCTGATCTCCGCCAGTTCGGCCACCGCGCCGGTCAACCTCACCTTCACCCTCCGCGGTGCCTCCTATACGGGCGATCCGCTCGAGCCCGAGCGCCTCATCAACATCCCGCTGACTCGCCCCGGTTCCTACGGCGTGGCCTTCCAGCGACTGTTTCTCCGCTGTCCGGGCGATATCGCCGGGGCCAATCAGTCGCGCAGTCCTGATGGCCAGAAGACCGCCGATGACATCATCATCTACCTCGGCGATTACTTCCGCGATGCCGGCCTCGCCCAGGGCCCGCCACGCGGACGCTCCTCCGATGTCGCCGGGCCGAACCAATCCACCTCGCCCGACGGCGTGACGGACGCCAACGACCTGATCCGCTTCATCGCCGCCTACTTCCTTAGTTGCGACTGATCGCCCGCTCGCCACCACCGGGCACGCTCATACGCTCCGTCCATGCGCGTCGTCAGCCTGCTGCCCTCGGCTACTGAAATCCTCTGCCTGCTCGGCGCCGAGGGCCTGCTCGTCGGCCGCTCACACGAGTGCGACTGGCCCGCGACCGTCACGCGCCTGCCGGTCGTCACGCGCCCGACCAGCGCGATCGACCCCCACGCCTCCCCGCAGCAGATCGACGCCGCCGTCCGCACCGAACTGGCCGCCACCCGGCCGCTCTATCAGGTCGACGAAGCCCTGCTCGCGTCTCTGCGGCCCGACGTGATCATCACGCAGGACCTCTGCGCCGTCTGCAGCATCGATCTGCCGGCCGTCCAGCGTCTGGCCGCGCGGCTCTCGCCCGCACCGGCCGTCATCAGCCTCAACCCGACGACCTTCGAAGGCGTGCTCGATGACATCATGACTGTCGCCGGCGCGATCGGCCGCGATCGTGCGGCGGTCGAGGCGATCACCAACCTGCGTGCCCGCGTGTACGCCGCCCAGGAGTTCGTCAACGCCTATTCCACCAGCCGCACTGTCGCACTGCTGGAATGGACCGACCCATTGTTCGTCGGCGGGCACTGGACGCCGCAACTCATCGAACGCGCCGGCGCGTGGCACCCGCTCAACCCGACCGTGCCGATCAAAGGCGCCGGCGCCGCCGAAGGCCCCATCGGCATGACGCAGCGAGCCGCCGGCAAGAGCATCGCCATCCCCGCGCCGGTCTTCGCCGCCAGCAACCCCGATGCGATCATCATCGCCCCCTGCGGCCGCACGCTGGCCCAGGCGACCGATGACGCCGCCGACGTGGCCAAGCAACCCTGGTGGGCAAACCTCGCCGCCGTCCGCGCCGGGCGCGTGGCGATCGTCGACGGGAATCAGTATTTCAACCGCCCCGGCCCGCGCCTCGTCGACGCGCTGGAGTTTCTCATCGGCTGGCTGCACGATCGCCCGGAGA
>JALOQT010000102.1 GCA_025453375.1 Phycisphaerales bacterium
CAGCCCACCCCACCACCAGCGCCGAGCACCACCAGCCCGTCGCCAAAACGGACACGGCCCCGCACTGCACGGGGCCGCGAAACCGAGAAAAGTGGGCGATACTGGATTCGAACCAGTGACCTCTTCCATGTCAAGGAAGCGCGCTAGCCAACTGCGCTAATCGCCCAGGTTGTCCCGCATCTCCCGACGCGAGGGGGAGGAGTATATCAGCCACCACCCCGCAAGGCTACCCTCCGCCCAATGGCCAGCCCCAACGATCCGTTCCTCGTTGTTGACAGCGTCACCAAACGCTTCGGCCCCACCGTCGCGCTCTCCGACGTCTCCCTCTCCATGCGCCAGGGCGAGGTTCACGCCCTCATGGGCGAAAACGGTGCCGGCAAGTCCACCCTCGGCAAAGCCATCGCCGGCCTCCACAAGCCCGACACAGGCAGCATCACCCTCGCCGGCCGCCCGCTCATCCTCGGCTCAGTCAAGGACGCCTACGACGCCGGCATCCGCATCGTCCACCAGGAACTCGCCCAGTGCCCCAACCTCACCGTCGCCGAGAACCTCTGCCTGCATGACATGCCCGCCGGCCTCAAGCGCCTCGGCTGGAACATCGACTACCGCGCGATGAACGACCGCGCCGCTCGCCTCCTGATCGACCTCGCCCCCGAGATCGACGTCCAGGCCCCCCTCGGCTCCCTCGCACCCGGCCGCCGCCAGATCGTCCAGATCGCCAGCAGCCTCGACAACGGCGGCGACGAACGCAAAAACCCCCGCGTCATCATCTTCGACGAGCCCACCAGCTCCCTCTCCGTCGCCGAGGCAGACCGCCTCATGGCCATCGTCCGCCGCCTCGCCGGCCAGGGCTTGCTGGCGATCTACGTCAGCCACCGGATGAACGAAATCTTCTCCTGCTGCGATCGCGTCAGCGTCCTGCGCGACGGCAAGTTCGTCGCCACCAACGTCATCAAAGAGATCAACGAAAACACCCTCGTCAGCCAGATGATCGGCCGCACGATCGACACCTCGACGAAAGTCCAGCGCACCATCCCCGCGAGCGCCCTGCCCGTCCTGGAAGTCAACGCCATCGCCAGCCCCGGCCGCTTGGAGAAGGCCTCACTGGCCGTCCGCGCCGGCGAAATCCTCGGCATCGGCGGCCTCGTCGGCGCAGGCCGCAGCGAACTGCTCGACGCCATCTTCGGCCTCGACCCGCACGCCACCGGCGAAGTCCGCGTCGCCGGCCGCCCCATGCGCGTCGGCAACCCGCGCACCAGTATCGCCCTGGGACTGGGCTACGTCCCCGAAGATCGCCGCCTCCAGGGCCTCTACTTCCAGATGGGCATCGATGAAAACATCCTGATGCCCACCATGCCCCTGCTCGCCCGCCTGGGCATCCGCAACCCGCTCGGTGAGCACCGCCTCACCAAAGAGCAGATGCTCCGCCTGCAGGTCAAAGCCGCCACCACACGCAGCCTCCCGGGCGAACTCTCCGGCGGCAACCAGCAAAAAGTCCTCATCGCCCGCTGGCTCACCGCCCGCACCAAGGTCCTCCTCCTCGACGAACCCACCCGCGGTATCGACGTCGGCACCAAGCACGAAATCTACAAACTCGTCCGCCAAGCCGCCGACGCCGGCCTCGCCGTCCTCCTGGTCTCCAGCGAGATGCCCGAACTGCTCAACCTCTCCGACCGCATCCTCGTCATGGCCGAAGGCCGCCTCACCGGCGAACTCCGCGGCGCAGACATGACCCAGGAAAACATCCTCCGCCTCGCCGCCCTGGCCAAGCCGACCACGCAATCCGCCTGACCGCCCACTCCCTCCGTCTCCCGCGCCTGCCCCCCGCGCCTCTCCCGGTGGCACGGCTTTCCAAGCCGTGCAAATCACCCCACTCGCGCCTCCCAGAACCACCTCACCCACCTCAAGAAAAAAGGCACGCGCCACCGGCGCGTGCCTTGCTTCATTCGCTTCACTCGTCACTCATCACCGCCCACCAGCCTCAGCACCCGGCAAAGAACGAGTTCAGGAAGACGAAAATGTCGTCCGCCGTCAACTCGTTATCCGGCAGGCTGCCCTGGTTCTGCCCAGCGACGTCCGCACCCCACATGTCACCAGCGAAGTACGCATTGAGGTACACGATGATGTCATCAGCCGTCAACTGCCCATCGCCGCCCACCGCCTGGTTCGCACCAGCGATGTCAGCCTTGCACGCCGTCGGCACCTGCAGCCCGGGCACGTTCAGGATGCTGCCCTGGAAGCCCGTCGTCGCCGCAGGCGGCCGCGCCAGCCCGAGGCGGACGAACCCGGTCGTCGGGGCCGCCGTGCTGGTGAAGCGATAGTTGTTCATCATGCCCCAGCGCAGCCACCCGGCGCCCACGCCGCTGACCGTCGCACTGGCCGCCGGCGCACCGGGGATCGTCATCGTGCTGGGGAACTCCATGTCCGTGTCCCAGCACTTGAAGCCCGTGCCCGTCCCGGGGATCCACGCGTCATTGTTCACGCGATCGCCCGAGTGGTGCTTGCCGCCGAAGAAGCCGACATTCGTCATCGGCATCCCGCCGCCCGGAAGCGCAAAGCGATTCATGCTCCGGTGGCTGTTGACGTTCATCACCGCATACTCATAGTCCCACGTCCCGTTGCCGTTGTTCGTCACCTTCGACGCAACCCAGAACCGGCCCTGCACGTTGATCGTCCGCAGCACCGGCGGCACCGCCACCGTGTCGTTCATCTGCGTCACAATCTCCGTGAAGTCCGCCGGCACCAGCGTCACCGTCGGGTCGATCACCGGCCACGCCTCCAGCGCCACCTTCCGGCGCACCGTGTTGCCGATGAACGTCGTCCCGTTCGGCTGCACCTCGCGATAAGACAGGTTGTTGCGCCCGTTGTTCCACTGCGCATCATCCTGCGTCACATAGTGACCCTCGACAAAGTACCGCGCCGTCGTGTCGCCCATCAGGCTCTGCGGCACCATGATGCGGCGCGAAATCGGATCGCTCTCCGTCGGCGTGAAGTTGTTCACCAGCGGCTGCCACGGATACGTAAACACGCCGTTGATCGCATTGACGTCAAACCGCGGGCCCAGATAGCTGCGGCTCCCGTTCAGGCCCGAGCCATACAGGTCCGAGCAGTTCACGCCCAACTGTGCCCCGAACTGCGGCGGCGTCGTGCAGCTGCGGTTCGTCGCGCTCGGCCAGTTCATGTTCTGCGAATACGTCTGGCTGTTCAGCGACAGGAACCCGTGCTTCAGCCACGACACGCCAATCTGCTCAAACCGACCATTCTTCAGCCGATACATCGACTGCCCAATCACCGGGTGCAGGTTGTTGCTGCTGATCCACGCCGCCGGACGATCGCCGATGTTCCACGAGTCAGTCCCGACGGCGAACCCCTGATACGTGATCCCATCCCGCACCAGTGTGCCATAGCTCGACACGTCCGACAAGCCGCCGATCGTCACGTCCGGCCCGAGGTTCGGCGTCGGAATCTCCACCGGCGGTGCCGGCGGCGCACTGACGAACGTCACCGCCAGAGAGAACGTGCCCGACGTCCCGTTCCGGGCCGCCAGCCGAATCCAGTAGTTCCCGCTCGACGTGTTGTTCACCACGTCCACCCGCGTGCCCAGCCCGCTGGCGCCGCACGTGTTGGTCGCACACGCCACTGACGCGCCCGGCGTGCCATTGCTGTTGGCAAACACCTGGATCGCGCTGTCGAACGTCGCACCGCAGATATCCACTCGCCACGTCCCCGCCGGCGCGTTGACGCGATACCAGATGTCCGGCAAGTTCGCACCCGCACACGACGAAGCCACGCTCCCGGGCTCAAAGGTCGTATCGCCAGTCAACGACCCGACCTGCGTGCTGCCCATCAGCACCGTGATCGCACCACTGCGGTTGTCATTCAGCGGCGCGGCGATCGCCGACCCCGCCAGCAACGCCACAACGCCCGCCGCCTTGAACACGCCTGCCGTCACGCCGCGCTGCTGAGTCATAGCCAACTCCTTCGATTCAAACCGCCCTGGGAAGGTGGGACAACACACCACTACCTCGCACCGATGCGATTGCATCGACACAACCCCCGAACCGACGAGAGTCTACCACAAAATCTCCCGAACTCCCACAATCCACACGCACTTTTGCGCTCGCCCCAGCCTCGGCAATTCACCCCATCTCCCAACGCCCGCCGGGCTCACCACCTATCCAGTCACCCCACCTTGCCGCACACCCTTAGGTAATCAGGACGCCCCCCCTCCCCAAATGCAAGCACGCCCCCGACTTGCGGGGGCGTGCCAGGGAACTCACCGTTCACACGATCATTCCAATCCAGCCACCTCAGCACCCGCTGAAGTACCCGTTCAGGAACACGATGATGTCATCGGCCGTCAAGGTCCCGTCTGGCGTCGTGGACTGGTTCGCCCCGGCCACATCCGCCGCCCACAGGTCCCCGCCGAAATACGCACTCAGGAACACGATGATGTCATCAGCCGTCAACGCACCATCACCACCGACCGCCTGGTTGGCCCCGGCAATGTCCGCCAGGCACCCAGCCGGCACCTGCAGCCCGCTGACCACCAGCGTGTCACCCTGGAAGCCCGTCGGCCCTGCCGGAGCGCGGCCGAGCTTCAGGCGTGCATAGCCCGTCACGGGCGGCTTGCTGCTGACAAACCGATAGTTGTGCAGCGCACCCCAGCGGATGTACTTGGCACCCACGCCGCTGACCGTCGCCGTCGCCGCCGGCGCACCTGGGATCGTCACCGTGTCAGGGAACGTCGTCTGCACGTTCCACGCCAGATAGCCAGCACCCTGCGTCGTGGTCCACGGGCTGTTGTCCACCCGATCCCCCGAGTGATACAGCGGCGAGGCCTGCCCGATCCCACTGACACCCGCCGCCCCGCGCGTCCCGACGACAAACGCCGACGCACCGCGATGCACGTTCAGGTTCATCACCGCGTACTCATATGACCACGTCCCGTTGCCAAGGTCCGTCACCTTGCTGGCCACCTGGAAGCGCCCATTGACCGGAATCTGACGCGTCATCGGCGGGTTGGCCAGCGTGTCATTGACCGAACTGACCCACTCGACAAAGTCCACCGGCACCAGCGTCACCGTCGGGTCGATCGTCGGCCACATTTCCAGCGCCGTCTTGCGACGGGCGTTGTTGGTCACAAACCCGATCTGCCCTGCCGCCGTCGTCGGCACATTGATCTCCCGAGCGGTGTAGTTGTTCCGCCCGTTGCCCCACTGCGCATCGTCCGGC
>JALOQT010000103.1 GCA_025453375.1 Phycisphaerales bacterium
GAGGATGATGCGTCAGCGGCGTATCAGCGGCGTTTGCCCCGCCCGCCGGCGGGCGGGGCTGGCGATGGGTGAGGCGATGAAACTGACGGGGCATCCTGCGCCAGTTCGACGGCACGCCGGAGATGGTCAAACGCCTGCAGGGGCGTGATCGAATCGAGCTTGATCTCGCGCAGGGCCTCCAGCACGGGGTGGGGCGGTGCGGCAGTTGGCTCCGGCTCGGCGTGGCCCTCATCTGGGCCGAAGAGCGATCGCTGGGCCGGCGCGGCAGGGCGGGCTGGGCGGCTGCTGGGCGTGCGGCCTGCTGAGCCGCCGGCGCCGCCGGTGCCCGCGTGCTCGACGCTCAGTTCATCCAGCAACGTCTTGGCTCGCGCGACAGTCTGCGGCGGGATGCCCGCGAGGCGTGCGACGTGGATGCCGAAGCTGCGCTCGGCCCGCCCAGGCTCGATGCGGTGCAGGAAGATGACCTGGTCCTGCCACTCGCGCACGGCTACGTGAAGGTTCTGCACGCGACCGGGCAGCAGCTCGGCCAAACGCGTCAGTTCGTGATAGTGCGTGGCAAACAGCGTGCGCGGGCCGCGAAGTGCTGCGCCTTTAGCTGCCCCACTGCCGGCCCCGCCTCCGCCGCCTGCTTCAGTCGTGCCCGCCGCGAGCGTCTCGGCGATGGCCCAGGCGAGGCTGAGGCCGTCGAGCGTGCTGGTGCCGCGGCCGATTTCGTCGAGCACGACCAGCGAGTGTGCCGTGGCGTGGTGCAGGATGTTGGCCGTCTCGGTCATCTCGACCATGAAGGTGCTCTGCCCGGCGAACAGCGCATCATCCGCGCCGACGCGCGTGAAAATGCGGTCGCACAGGCCGATCGTCGCTGCCTGGGCGGGCACAAAGCTGCCCACGTGGGCCAGCAGCGTCAGCAGCGCCGTCTGGCGGATGAAGGTGCTCTTGCCGGCCATGTTCGGGCCGGTGATCAGCGCGAGCGGCGCCTGCCCGCCGGCGAGGGTCAGGTCATTGGGTACAAAGTCGGCCTCCAGGCGCTGCTCCAGCACGGGGTGGCGCCCCTGGGTGATCTGCAACACCGGCTCAGCGACGATCTCCGGGCAGACCCATCGGCGTGCCGTGGCCTTGTCGGCCAGCGCCAGCAGCACATCGCACGACGCGGCGGCATCGGCAAACGCGTTGATCGGCCCGAGCTTGGCCCCCGCCTGGTCGCACAGCGCATCAAACATCGCCTGCTCGCGCGCCAGGGCCCGCGTCGCGGCGTGCGTCGCCTTGTCCTCAAAGGTCTTCAGTTCTGGCGTGATGTATCGCTCGGCGTTGGTCAGCGTCTGGCGACGGGTGAACAGCGCCGGGGCACGCTGGGCCTGGGCCTTGGGCAGTTCGATGAAGTAGCCGAAAATCTTGTTGTACCCGACTTTCAGGTTCGGCAGATCATGCTCACTGATCAGCCGGGCCTGATACTGCGCCATCCACTCCGCGGCGTGGGTCTGCAACTGGCGATACTCATCAAGCTCCGCATCGACGCCATCGCGGATCAAGCCGCCCTCGCGCAAATGCGGCGGCGGGGTCGCGACGCACAGACGGGCGACTTCATCAGCCAGCGGGCCAAGGGCCTCGGCGGCGCTGGCCAGGTCCGCTCGCTGAGGGGCGAAGGCAGGCGTGGTTGCCAGCAACTCGGCCAGCGCCCGCGCCTGGGCGACGGACCGGCCAAGGGCCACGACATCGCGCGGCGTGGCCCGCCGAAGGGCCACACGCGCGGCGATCCGCGCGACATCCTGAATCGGCTCCAGCGCCTCGCCAAGCTGCCCGGCAAAGCGCCGATCCTCCACCAGGGCCATCACGCAGCGCTGGCGGGCGATGATCGCCTCGCGCTGGCGCAGCGGGCGGACGAGCCACTCGCGCAGCAAACGCCGCCCGATGAGTGTGCGGCAGAGGTGCTGGCCCCCGGCGGTCTGAAACACGCCCAGCAGCGAACCTTCGGTGTCGCTGCCTGCACTGCCACCGCCGGCGCGTGCGCTGCCACGCAGCGTGCGATCGATCTCCAGCGCCCGCAGGCTGACGGCGTCGATCACCAGATGATCCGTCGGCGTCGCGACGCGTGGCGGGCGCAGGTGGCTCAGTGCGGCGCCAGCGCGATTGACCCCGCCGGTCCCAGCGGGCGAGACGTCACCACTGGGCAATTGCGTCGTGCTGAGGTATCGCACCAGCGCCCCGGCTGGGCCGATGACCGGATCGTGATCCGCTAGGCCAAAGCCTGCGAGCGTCTTGACGCCGAACTGATTAGTCAGCGCTTCGAGCGCCTCAGTCGGGCGGAAGTGCCAGGGGGCTACGGGCGTGGTGCTGATGCCCAGGGCGGTGACGATCGGCCGCAGCCGCGCGGGAATGGGGCTGGTGGCCGAATCGGCGTTGGCGGCACGGGCGGCACTGGTGGGCGCACCGCCGCCACCAGTGCGGATGATCTCGGGATAGATCAGTTCCGTCACGCGGCGGCGGGCCAGCTCGTCAGCGAGCTGCGCCAACGGAAGGGTCATGACGTGAAACTGGCCGGTGCTCAGTTCGGCCATCGCCAGCGCCGCCTGAGCGCTGCCGCCTGACGAACTGTCCGCAGTCTCCAGCACCGCGACGGCCGCGAGCACGTTGGGCGTCTCGGCATCGAGGAGATTCTCCTCCAGCAGCGTCCCCGGCGTGATCACCCGCGTGACGGCGCGCTCGACGAGGCCCTTGGCGTCCTTGGGGTCCTGCACCTGATCGCAGATCGCGACGCGAAAACCCGCCGCGATGAGCTTGCGGAGATAGGTATCAATCTGGTGATACGGCACGCCGGCCATCGGCAGGCCAGCACTGCGCTGCGTGAGCGTCAGGCCAATTGCGCGGCTTGCGGCCACCGCGTCCTCGCCGAAGGTCTCGTAGAAATCACCCATCCGAAACAGCAGCAGGCACCCGGGGTGGGCAGCCTTGAAGCGGCTGAACTGCTTCATCGCGGGCGTCTGCATGGGGTCGGACGTCGGGGGCATGGTCACCTGCAGGATACCAACCAAGGCCCGTCCCCGCCGAGCGACACGCACCTGATCGCGACAAAAACCACACACGCCCGGGGCTGGCCCGAGCGTGTGGCGGTTTAGGAAAACCTTTGGGGAAGTGGAGCGGAAGGGAGTCGAACCCTCGACCTCGTCATTGCGAACGACGCGCTCTACCAACTGAGCTACCGCCCCATTGGCCTGCCGTGTGACGGACAGGAGGGGAGTATAGCCAACACCCTCTGGCACTGGCAAGCAGGCTCGCCGCCCCGCATCGCTACGCTTGGGCCATGAGTGAGGCTGGAGCAACGCTGGTGATTCGCAACGCCCGGGTCGTCACCGTCGCCAAGGACGGCAGGGCGGCCGTCAAACCCATCCGTGGCGAGGATGCCGGCGAGCTGCACATCCTCGAGCGCGCGGATATCTACGTCACCGCCGACCGCATCACCGACGTCCGCAAGATCGCGGCCAATGCCCGCCCGCGCCCGGCGCTGGCCGGGGCGCAGGAGATCGACGCGGCCGGGCGCGTCGTCATGCCCGGGCTGGTGGACTGCCACACGCACGCATGCTGGGCTGGCTCACGCCTTGACGAGTGGGACCAGAAGCGTCGCGGCGTGCCCTACCTCAAGATCCTCAAACTGGGCGGCGGCATCATGGCCACCGTCCGCGCCGTCCGCGCCGCCAGCGTGCAGGAACTCACCGACGCCCTGCTCCCCCGCCTGCACGAGATGCTCGCCCTGGGCAGCACGACCATCGAGGTCAAAAGTGGCTACGGCCTGACGACCGCTGACGAACTCAAAATGCTCCACGCCGTGCGCGATGCCCAGCGCCACTTTGCAGGCACCCTGGTGCCCACCGCCCTGCTCGGGCACGCGATTGATGACGAGCAGCCCGGCTTTGTCGGCCGCGTCGTGCGCGAAACTCTGCCCGCAGTCGTTGCGGAGTTTCCCGCCATCGCCGTCGATGCCTATTGCGAGCAGGGTGCCTGGTCAGTTGAGCAGTGCGTCAAGCTTTTCAGCCGCGCACGCGAGCTTGGCTGCCCCGTCCGCGTGCATGCTGACCAGTTCAACAGCCTGGGCATGATCCCCGCCGCCCTGCACCTTGAGGCCCGCAGCGTGGACCATCTCGAGGCCAGCAAGAAGGACGAACTGGCCCTGCTGGCCAAAGCCCCAGGCACCTTCGCCGTTGCGCTTCCCGCATGCGGGTTTCACATGGATGGCCGCTACGCCCGCGTGCGTGGCTATACCCAGCAGGGCGGGGCCCTGTGCATCGCCAGCAACCTCAACCCCGGCTCGGCGCCGTGCGGATCGATGCCGATGATCATCGCCCTGGCCGTGCGCCACCTGGGCCTCTCGCCGCAGGAAGCGATCGTCGCCGCCACGCGCAACCCCGCCTTGCTGCTGGGCCTGATCGACCGCGGCGCAGTCGCCCCCGGCCTTCGGGCGGACCTGATCATGCTCAAGGATCGCGACGAGCGGGCCATCGGCTTTGAGTTCGGCAGCAGCCCCGTCGGCACCGTCATCGCCGGCGGCCGGGTCGTGCGGGCCTGACGCCCGTGGGTACCCCCTCTCTCCGAGAGGGGCCGAACTGCCGCCGATCTACGCACATTCGATCGCTCGGCGCACACGCCCCCGGCGCTTCACGCCGTCTCCTCTCGCTCTCCCTCACCCAGGCGTCACCGCCCGACGCAGCCGATCAGCAATCGCCCGCCAGATCGCCGTCTCCGCGGGCGTCTGCCCCTCGGTCGGCGGGCGGTGGATCAGGATCAGCGGCGGGCTGGCATCATCTGCCGCCCGCAGCGCCGCATACAGGCTCGCGGCATACTCCGCCGGCTGATGCGGCATCTCGATGAGCATCCACGGCCCCTCCTCATCGCCCATCATCACGCTGTGGCTGATGACCACCGCCGCATCGCGCTGGTGCCCGGGCAGCGTCTCGAGATACTCCTCGATCTCGTCTGGCTCGTCGAACACCGAAGTCGGCGCCTGCGGGGCATAGTGCCGATCCATCAAGCCCGGCGAGGCCAGCGGCGCACCGGCCTCCACGTGGCTCTTGCCCACCCCCCCCGCCCCCCCCACCCCAACCCGCACCCCCAGCACCTCGCTGAGGATCTCCGCCCCCAGCATCCCCGGCCGCAGGATCACCGGCGCCTCAGGCCGCACCAGTGACAGCACCGTGCTCTCAATCCCCACGCTGCACGGCCCGGTTGGCACTGGGGCCGACCAGCGGCTTGCCGAAGGCCATCAGCAGCGCCAGCGCCACAGGATGATCCGGGCAGCGCACCGCCACATTCCCCCCACCTCCGGTGGCGATTTCCGGCACCACGGCCGACTTGGGCAGCACGATCGTCAGCGGCCCGGGCCAGAACGCCTCAATCGCTCGCTGCGCCGCCGCGGGCCACGCCGTCACCAGCGGCTCGGCCATCCGCTGGCCGGACACATGCACGATCAGCGGGTTATGACTCGGCCGCCCCTTGGCGGCAAAGACGCGGGCAATTGCCGCCGGATTGGTCGCATCAGCCCCCAGGCCATAGACCGTCTCAGTCGGAAACGCCACCAGCCCCCCGGCCTGCAACCGCGCGACGGCCTCGGGCAGATCATGCATCGGGCCTGCAGGCATGTGTCCATCTTGCGAGCCGAAAGCCGAGTTGTCAGCCGCATCGTCAAACACGCGACGAGCGTAGGGGCGTACCGTCGGTCATGAGCACACCAGTTGACCCTTCCGATGCCGCCAGCCAGGCCCAAGCACGCGCGCAGCGTGAGGCGATGTGGCGCGAGGTGCAGGCCGAGATGCGCCGCCGCCGCATCGGCGGGTGGCTGATCTACGACTTTCGCCACAGCAACCCGATGCTCGCCCAGATGCTCGGCAGCAAGCCCCACCTGACGCGCCGCGTGTTCTTCTACCTCCACAACGGCACAAGCGCGGCTCCCGATCCAACCACGCCGCGCGTGCTCTGCCACGCCATCGACCAGCACAGCTTTACGTCGCTGGGGATCGACACACTGCTCTACACCGGCTTTGGCGACCTCGCCGAGAAACTGTCAATCCTCGTTCCAGTCGGCGTCAACGTGTCCGAGCGACTGATCATGGAATACGTCCCCGACGGCGCCCTGCCCACCGCCAGCCTTGTCGACGCCGGCACGATGGAGATCGTCCGCGGCGGCTCGCGGGACAATCCCCTCCGCTACGTCGCCAGCAGCGCCGACATGATCCAGTTCGTCGCCGCCCGCTGGGGCTGTGGGGGTCGTGGGGGTCGAGGTCCAGCGGGCCTGACCAGCCATCGCCAGGCCAGCCGCCACGCCGGCGAGATCATGGACGGCGTCTTCGCCTTCATCGCCCGCGAGGTTCGCCAGTCCGGCTCGGTGCAGGAGTACGCCGCGCAGCAGTGGATCGTCAGCGAGTTTCGCCGTCGCGGGTTGCAGTTCCCCGACGATCCGATCGTCTCGGTCAACGCCAACAGCGCCATCCCGCACTACGCGCCGGATGCGACGCGATCCTCGCCGATCCGCCCGGGGGACTGGGTGCTGGTGGACCTCTGGTGCCGCACCGGCGGCGACGAAACGATCTACGCCGACATCACCCAGACGGGCTATGTCGTGCGTGGCGGCGGGCAGGACAGCATCCCCGCGGAGCACCAGCGCGTCTTCGACACCGTCCGCGCCGCCCGCGACGCCGCCCTGGCCCTGGCCGTGTCGAGTTGGACAGGGGGGGGCGGGAGTGGTGGCGGGGTCGCGGGTGGCTACGCCCTCGACCAAGCCGCCCGCCAGGTCATCATCGACGCCGGCTATGAGCACGCCCTGAAGCACCGCACCGGCCACAGCCTCTCCCCCGGCCCGACGGTCCACGGCGTCGGCATGAACCTCGACAGCATCGAGACCTACGACAACCGCGCCATGATCGCCGACACCGGCTTCACCATCGAACCCGGCATCTACCTCGACGGCCGCTTCGGCGTCCGCAACGAGATCAACGTCTACGTCGACCCGCAGCAAGGCCCGATCGTGACCAGCGCCCGCCAGGACACGCCACGGCTGATTTGAGCGGAAGCGACGGAGGGGGAGAGCAAGGGGGAAAGCGACGGAGCGACGGAGCGACGGAGGGAAGGTGTCGCTGCGCGACGCTACCTTTCGCCTCCACCTCGTTGCCTCGACGCCCCGATGCCTCGATGCCTCAGTGCCTCTCGTTGCCTCAGTGCCTCTCGATGCCCCCCGCCGCCTCCCCATTTGGCCATTTGGCCATTCGCACATTTGGCACTTTGTCCCCCATGCCCCCGACACCGCCCTCCACTCACCCCACCCCCGCCCCCACCCCCTCCCCCACTCCGGCCGCGGCGGTGGCCGCGATTGCCAGCGGCATGCGCGTGTTTATCCATGGCGGCGCCGCCACGCCCACGCCGCTGATTGAGGCCCTCGCCGCCCG
>JALOQT010000104.1 GCA_025453375.1 Phycisphaerales bacterium
GAGGTTCTGCATCATCTGCTTCAGAGATGAATGCCGAGATTTGCTCTCCCCCAAAGTGGGCATTTTGCACGCAGATCATGGCATTTGTGCATTCTGAGAGGCAAGTGCGCGTCGATAGATGTACATTCAGTGAAGTACGCCGTCGCATCGGCAACGCGAGTCCGCGTTGCATGGATGATGGGCAGGCCGGTTCTCGGCCTCATCGCCTGAATCCAACAGGGATCACGGAGCGGGCGGCGTCAGGTTGGCAAGGAGTATGCAGATGTCCATCTCTTCGGTCCGTCGGCAACGCGGTGCCTTCACGCTCATTGAGTTGCTCGTGGTCGTAGCGATCATCGCGCTGCTCGTGGCCATCCTTCTGCCCGCGCTGGCCAAGGCACGCAAGGCCGCGGCAATGACCAAGGAGATGGTCGAGGCTGCTGGCGCCGAACGCGGCAATATCGCCTACGCGACGGATTACAAGGACTTCATCGTCCCGTCTGGCCCGCAGTGGTACTGGGTGCACCAGGACTGGGGCACGCCGTCGAACTACACGATGCGGCCGACCGATCCGTTTGTGACCAGCGCGTCGACCATGGGCGGCTCGTGCGTCAAGCCCTGGACGATGCATCTGGTGACGTTCGCGCAGGTGCCGCTGGCGTCGATCATGGTCAACAAGGCGACGTATGAGGAGTTCTACAACCGCCCCAAGAATGGCGGCACGATCGACTCATCGGGTGCGACGAATCATGAAGTCGGGCAGTGCCAGACGGCCTTCAGCTATCACCCGAGCTTCGGACGCAACGGTGTGTTCTTCGGCGGGTCGTATCGCCAGGGTGCGTTCCCGCAAATTGGCAACAAGCCGTGGGTCACGCAGAACCCGGTCGGGCACTTCTACGTCCGGCGTCTGTCGGATGTGCGCAATGCGTCGAACCTGATTTCAATGACCTCGGCCCGCGGTGCGGATATCAAGGACATCGGCTGGAACAGTTGGGGGGCCAACATGGCCAACCCAACGGGTAATGCCAAGGTGCAGCCTGGCTATTGGCTCGTTACGCCGCCGCAGGTCGGCAGCCAGTTGCGAGCGCGATTCTCCGGCACGGCTGGCACCGCGTGGTCCACGCGAGACAAGTGGGACCCCAAGAGCCTGCCAGGTGATTACGGCCATGTGGACTTTCGCCACGATGGTCAGACCGTCGCCGCATTCGCCGATGGGCATGCGAACACCTATGACATCAAGGGCATTCGCGATGCCCGCCTGTGGGCCGATCAGGCGACGCACCCGAACTGGGAATGGCGTCAGCCCGGCTCGCCGCAGTGGACGCCGCCGAACTGAGGCGTTGACCTCTTGGGCGGAGGTGGATGGCGTGGCGAGAATGTGATGTCCGACTCGACCCGGCCTGAGAAGGCCGGGTTTTTCTTGTCTATCGGCGTCAGCAGGGTAAGGCAAGTTCTTGCCATCGCCTGGCACCATCGAGTCTCCATGATGATGTGTGATGTGATGTGATGTGATGTCAGAGCCTGTGGTCAATCGATATACTCACTCGCCATGAGTTACCGCGCCTCACCGACTGACCAGACTGGCTCGAAGAACAAGATCATCGCGATCGTCGCCGTGGTCACGTTGATCCTGGCGCTGAGCATGATCGCGCTGTTCTTGACGTTGCCCGCACCGACGCCTCCGCCGGACAATCGCCCGGGCGTGCAGTTTGTGACGAGCCTCGGCGCCGCGATGCAGAAGGACGAGCGTGTGTTTGCCAACGTCTCGATTCGGCCGACGGAGGATGGCTTGGGTGCTGTGGTCTCGGGCACCGTGCCGACGGAGGCGGACATGGCCAAGCTCAAGGCCGTTTTGGACAGCGGGACGCCCAAGGTGAACGTCACGATGAACGTCACGGTGAAGCGCTGAATAGCGCGCCGGTGACGCTCACGTCTGATTTGACGCCGCTTACCCGTCGCTGCGTGGGTCTATCGCCACGCCGGTTCGCGCATGCCCGGGCCGCGGTCCCACTCCGGCAGCCACGCCAGGGTGACGGCCCGCACCGTGATGCCTGTCTTCTTGGGCTTGATCGTCAGCGTTTCCAGTTCCACGGTCGTCGGGTCGGGCGGGATCGTCGCGTCCACTTCGGCCTTGAACTGTTCCTGCAGCGCGGCGATCTGGGCCTGTACCGCCTGCACATCTTCCTCCGCCCGGGCGACATCCCCCGCCTCCTGCCCTGCGCGGCCCACGCGGCCGACGGCCGTCGCCGCCTTGGACAGATTGCCGGCCGTCATCACCTTGCGGCCAAGCAAGGCCCCGAGCACCGCGCCGCCGATCGAGAGCGCTGAGCCCATCTGGGCCTGAGATTTCTGGCCTTTCTGCGTCTCGACCTTCTGCTCGGCCTTGCGCAGCCGCTCCTGCAATGTGGCAATCTTCGGAGCGTACTTGGTGCGAAGCTTCTCCAGCCCGGCATCGCGCTGCTCGCGCACGACTTGCGACAGCCGCGCTCGGAACGCCGCCTCATCCTCACCGGGCTTGCTGACGAGCTTCATCGGCGTGAACCGCAGGAGTTCCAAATGCCCCGCGCGGAAGACCGCATCGGCGCACTGCTTGCGCCACGCGTCAAAGCTCTTGGCCACGCTCGCCTCGGGGGGCAGGTCGCCAAACGTCGCCGAGCCAGCGGGCTGCGCCGCAAGGTCCTCCTCGCGAATCTCGACCTGCTCGGCGGCTTCCCAGTCCACAGCCACGAGGCCGCCGGTCTGAACCGGCGCTAAGAGCGCGACGGCGTTCTCCACATCGATGCCGAGCTTCGCATCAGCAAAAAACGTCTTGGTGAACCCCAGCACCGCAGGGGTGTAGTGCAACGTCGCCCCGGCAGGCTGGCTGGTGCGAACAGGCAGGAATCGCTGCGGAATCGCAGGGGGCAGCATCGGCCGTGTGCCGGGGCCGAGCGCCGTCGCAGCAGTGGGGGCCGTCGCGGCGCGTGATGCAGCGCCGGCCACCGCGTCACTTCCGCCCATGCCCGGCGGGACGAACGCCATCGCCACGCGCTGGTCAGCACCGCTGGCCGGGCCGATGGCCGCGCCGAAGGGGTTGGCATTCGCGCTTGCACCCGCGCTGTGCGTGAGCGCACGAATCTGATCACGCGTCAGCGGGCCTCGCAAGTAGCTCAGGCACCAGCGAGTCTCAAAGACGACCGGCGCCGACTCGTGCACGTTGTTCATCAGGAAGACCCGCCTGCCCAGGCCGGAGATCAGGCGATCCATCGTCGCGCGATCAAACGCCGCGCTGGCCGCGGCAGAGGCACCTTCCAGCCCATCCAGCACGCGGGCCTTGTCCTGATCGGTCTGCAATCGCCCGATCAGCCACGTGCCGGCGTTGGAGAGGCCCTTGTAGTCAATATCCACCGGATTCTGCGTCGCCAGCAGGACGCCAACGCCAAAGGCACGGGCCTGCTTCATCAGCGTCAGCAGTGGCTGCTTGCTCGGCGGCATGCCGTTGGGCGGGCAATATCCGGCAATTTCATCCATATAGCAGATCGCCCGCAGACTGCTCGTGCCCGACTGACTGCGCGTCCACGCCAGCAGGTTGCTCAGCAGCAGCGTGACGAAGAACATCCGCTCACTATCCGTCAAGTGCGCGATCGAGACGATCGCCAGCTTCGGCTTGCCCGCAGGCGTGTAGAGCATCGACTGAATATCCAGCGGCTCACCCTGCGCCCAGGCGCTGAGCTGCGGGCTGGCCAGCAGGTTGTTGAGACTCATCGCCAGCGCGAAGCGATCCTTGGCCGGGAAGAACGCTTCAAGTTCCAGCACGCCCACGCGTGTGAACGGCGGCTTCTGAATCTGGGCAATGAGGCCCGGCAGATCGAGGCTCTGCCCGCTGCTCCAGGCGATGTACAGAATGTTGCACAGCAGGATGTGCTCGCGGCTCGTCAGCGGGTCGGCCTTGACGCTGGCGAGGTTCAGCAGGCTCGCTGCCGTGACGCTCACACGCTCGCGAAACAGCTCGGCATCATTCAGGATCGCCGGCGGCGGGCAGTCAAAGCCCTTGAGGATCGACAGTTGCACGCCCGCCGACGAGCCAGGTGTATAGATCACCCGCTCGCACGCGTCGGCAAGCCGCTTGATACGCGAGCCATCCTGCCGCCATGATGCGAGCCCTTTGCTCCACAGCGCCGCCTGCCCGGCGGCAAATGCATCGGGTGTCTGGCCAGCCTTCTGCGCGTCGGACTCATTGATCCACGGGCGAAAGTCCTGCGCCTGCAGGTTTGGGAACGTCAGCAGCAAGTTGGCCAGATCACCCTTCGGGTCGATGATCAGCGCCGGGATGCCATCGATCGCCGCTTCTTCAAGAATCGCCAGGCACAGGCCCGTCTTGCCCGAGCCGGTCATGCCCACGCACACGCCGTGCGTGACGAGGTCCTTGGAGTCATACATCATCAGCGGCGAATCCGGCCCGGATTTGCCAGCCCCAGGGCTGACCTCGCGGCCGAGGTAAAACTGGCCGAGTTTTTCAAAGTCCGACATGGCTGCTGACATGTTTCGCTCCGGCGATCAAAGGTGGTGGTGGCGACGGTGGGGGTACTGGGCTTGGGGCCTGTGGCGGGGCGCGATGGCGGAAAACAACGAGACTTGACAGAAAATGTCGAGAAACAGGCAACCTCCTTCGGCAACTCTTGCGCGGATCGTACCGATAACAAGCCGCCCAAGCGTGGGAACTTCCTTCGACCTTTGGAGATCGCAAAGTACGTCCCGGAACCGGCCGATGACCCCTGCAAGTCCCAGATCCGGCCATGTCAACGTTCTCGAACAACCCGAATCCGAGCAATCCCCAGCAGGTCGCCGCGCCGAATGCCGCGGCGGGCGTGGCCGATTCGCTGGTCGTTCGTCAGTTTGAGCGAGTTCGCTGCGCTCTGCGTGGCCTGGCGCGAATCGCTCCGGAGCATGAGCGGCTCATCACGCTGTCGGCCAAGGCGCTGGACGCGACAGACAGCGGCGCCGCCGGCGGCATGACCGGCACCATCGTCGACCTTTCTCGCGGTGGTCTGGGCATCCGAACCAAAGTCTTCATCCCCAAGCAGACGCGGCTGGTCGTGCAGATCACCGATGCCTCCCTCGGCGGCACCAGTGACAGCCCCGTCCTGACTGCCGAAGTCCGCGTCATGCGTGTGGTCATGATCGATCGCACGCCGTCATACGAACTGGGCACAGCGTTCATCGATTCGGGCACATC
>JALOQT010000105.1 GCA_025453375.1 Phycisphaerales bacterium
CATCCCAGTCTATCACAAAGTGTGCGCGGTAATTCATCGACCGGCCAGAAAACCAAGCGCAAAATCATTTACCCAGATTGCCACCAGATTCGACACCTCGTCGTCAACTGACAAGTAGTTTGCAAAGTCGATTGCCCGATACCTCACCCGTCTGCACGTTCTGGAGAAGGCTGTTGGGCCTCGATATCCGTGAAAACCATGAAGATGCCTCACGCCAGAGGCCGCAGGCTGCCCAGTACATCCGTCCGATACGCCCGCCACGCCGGGATCAGGCCCGCCAGGCAGGCCAGCGCGACGGCGCCGGCCAGGAGGGCCAGGGTCCAGACCGGCTCGATGTTCGGCTCGATCACCAGCCCGACGCGCGAGCGGACGGCCTCGGCGGTGATGCGCGCGCCGATCACGGCCAGCGCGACGCCGAGCATCGCCCCGGCCAGGCCGAGCACCGCCGCCTCGGTCATCGCCAGTGAGAAGACGCGGCCTTTGCTCGCGCCGAGCACGCGCAGGATCGCGATCTGGCGACGACGCAGTTCCATCGCCGCGTGCATGACCAGCATGATCGTCACGGCGCTGGAGACCAGCACGACTGCGGCGACGCCGACGAACAGGCGATCGATATTGCCAACGATGCGAAAGAGCGTGCCGATCTGCTGGCTGGGGCTGGCAACGGTGAGGGTCGGATCACGCCGCAGTTCGGCAAAGAGCTGCGGCAGGCTGGCCGGGGCGTCACCACCTTCGCCTGCCCCTGCAGCGCTCGGCCGCCCGCGGGCGCGAACGTAGATGCCGGTGATGAGTTTCTCGCTGGCGCGGAGGTTGGCGGCGGTGGGCGACTCCTTCTCGCCCGCGGCGGCGCGGAAGTCCGCCGCGTGGACGATCCATGTCGCCGTCAGCGAGATGAACACGGCGCGGTCGTGGGCCGTCTGCGTCGGGGCGAGGATGCCGACGACGGTGAAGGGGTGATCGTCGTGGACGTGGCCCGCTTCGCCGGCGGTGCCGTGCGTGATGACGAGGCGATCGCCGATGCCCAGGCCCGTGCCGCGTGCGGCTTCAGCGCCGAGCATCACTTCAAAGTGATGGGCGTCGGGATCGTCTGCGGAGGGATCGGCCTGCAGCGATGGGAAGCTGCCGCCGACGATGCCCCACGGCTCACCGGGCACTGGCTGAAAGAGCCGGAAGAACTCCGGCGACACTGCCAGCGTCGGAAACCCCTTGTAGTTGTCACCCTGCTGCACGGGCAGCGCCCATTGCACCAGTGGATTGTCTGCCAGCGCCTCGGCCCGCGTTACGGGCATCGCCCGCGCTGGCGACCGCGCGTAAAACACCGCGTTGAGCACGCTGGTCAGCGGGCTGCTGTCGGCCGAGACCAGCAGATGCATGTTGCCACTGCCGCGCTCCAGCGACCGCCGCCCGGCATCGCGCATCGACAGCAGCACCAGCATGAGCGCGACGGCCACGGCGACGGTCAGCACCGTGCTGAGCGTGCTGAACCAGCGCGACGAAAGCGAACGGCGGATGATCGATGCATCGGTCATGCGTCGGAGTTTAGGGGGTGCGGGAGGGAAGAGGTTTCAGGGCCGAGGGCCGAGTGAGAGGCGTCGCAATGCAGCCCACCGCGGCGCCGTACGGTTGCCTCGATGAGCGATGCATCCGACCCATCAGCGTTGCCGGCGGCGTCCAAGCGCGTCCTTGAACTGCGCGAGATGCTCGAGCGGGCGAATGTTGCGTATTACGTCGAGGCCCGGCCCGTCATGGCCGACACGCAGTATGACGCGCTGCTGGCCGAACTGATCCGCCTCGAAGCGGCGCACCCGAGCCTGCGTGATGCCAACAGCCCCAGCCAGCGCGTCGGCGGCGAGCCGATCGCGGGGTTCATCACCACGCCGCATCGCGTGCCGATGCTCTCGATCGACAACACCTATGACCTGGCGGGCCTGCGCGAGTGGCATGATCGCGTGCTGCGCGGGCTGGGATTGAGCGCTAGCAGTGGGGGTGGTGGGGATGTTGGGGGCGGTGGGGGGGAGTCGCTGTTTGCGTCGCCGGCGACAGCGCCCCCTGCGGGCATGGCCACCGGGGTGGTCATGTCCGTCGATGCGAAGGTCGATGGCGTGGCGATGAGCCTGCGCTACGAGCGCGGCTTGCTGGTCAGTGCGCTGACGCGTGGCGATGGCCGCAAGGGTGATGATGTCACGCACGTCGTCCGCACGATTCGCCGCCTGCCGTTGCGGTTGCCGGCCGATCGCGTGCCGAAGGTGCTGGAGATTCGCGGCGAGATATTCCTCACTGACGAGGCATTTGCCAAGCTCAACGCCGCGCAGGAGGCCGCGGGCGAAGAGCCATTTATGAACCCGCGCAACGCGACGGCGGGCACGCTCAAGCAGCTTGATGCCCGCGTCGCCGCCGGGCGCGGGCTGAGTTTCGCGGCGCACGGTCGGGGGGAAGTGATCGGCGAGGCGACGGGCGCTACTGCGCAGTTTGGCCGCTCGCACAGCCAGTTCATCGCGGCACTGGCGAGCCTGGGCGTGCCCGTGAATCGGCCGATGGCCGTCAGTGCGGATCTGAGCGAGATCATCGCGGCGATCGAGCGATTTGGCCGCGAGCGGTTTAGCGCGGGGCACGCCGTCGATGGCGCGGTCGTGCGTGTTGATGACTTTGCCCTTCAGCAGCAACTGGGCACGACGAGCAAGAGCCCGCGCTGGGTCGTGGCGTTTAAATATCCCGCCGAACGCAAGACCACGCGGTTGATCCGCGTGGAACACCAGGTCGGCAAGACCGGCAAGATCACGCCGCGCGCGGTGATGGAGCCGGTGCTACTGGCTGGCACAGTGGTGCAACATGCGACGCTGCACAACTACGGCCGCGTGCGCGATGCCAGCACGCAGCCGGATGACGCCGCTGCGGCGCGGACAGACATCCGCCTTGGCGACACGGTCTTTATCGAGAAGGCCGGTGAGATCATTCCGTATGTCGCGGGCGTTGACATTCAGAAGCGCCCTGCGGGCGCGAGCGTGATCATCGCGCCGCCGGTCTGCCCGGTCTGCGCCGGCAGTGTCGAGGTCGATCCGCCGGGCAGCGATGGTACTGCGGCCGAGACGCAGCGGTTCTGCATCAACCCCGAGTGTGCGGCGCAGGTCCGCGAGCGGCTGATCTGGTTTGCCGGCCGTCGCCAGATGGACATTGAAGGCCTCGGCGAGGAGACGATCGATCAGATTCGCCAGGCCCACGCCGCGCCGCTGGAGAGCTTTGCCGACATTTTTCGCCTGCATCGCCACGCGGCGTCGCTGCTGCAGCTTGAGCGCATGGGCGAGCGGAAACTGGAGAAGCTGCTGGCGGGGATCGACGCGGCCAAGGGACGCGGTCTCAGCCGCGTGCTGGCGGGGATGGGCATCCGCCACGTCGGCGACAGCACGTCGCGATTGCTGTGCAAGCGATTCGCGGATCTGGACGCGCTGCTGGCCGCGCCGCTCTGGCAACTCATGCCCGTCGCGGTCAACACGATGAGCCAGGCCGACCGCAAGGCGCTGACTGGCAGCAGCGAGAAGCTCCCCGACAGCGCGCTGGTCGAAACTGGCCTGGGCCGCGACACGGCCCCGATCGTGCATCGCTATCTGCACAGCCCCACGGCGCAGCAGACTTTCGCGGACTTGCGCGCTCTGGGCGTGGATCTGACGAGCCATGAGTTTGCGCAGGCCAGTGTTCGCGCGACTGCGCTGGGCGCGAGCGGTGGGGGGGGTGGGGGGGGAGGCAGCGCCAACGCTGCGCACGCCGCCTTTGCCAACCGCACGTTCGTCATCACCGGCACGCTGCAGGCTTACCAGCGCGATGACTTGTCGCGCCTCATCGAATCACTTGGCGGCAAAGTCAGCGGCAGCGTCTCCTCGCGCACCAACGTGCTGATCGCCGGGGAGAAGGCCGGCAGCAAACTGGACAAGGCGACGGAACTAGGCATCGACATCTGGGACGAGCCGCGCGTGGTGGCGGAGCTGGGGAAGGCGGGCGTGGGTGAGACGTGAGACGTGTGGGGGTGAAAAGGCGTCAGGCGTCAGAAGAGGGCATCTGGCATCTGGCATCCGGCATCCGGCATCCGAAGACGTGGTGGTGGGGCGGGGCGGGGTGGGGGGGGGGGCGGATGAACGTGAAGGCCCACGATCAGCCAATCTCGAAGTGTCTTCGGCTGCCAGATGCTCTCTTCGGATGCCGGATGCCAGATGCCGGAAGCCTCTTCCCGTTTCCCTACCTCGTCGGATTCGGCCGCGGCTCAGCGGGTGCGGCGGGCGCCGGGATGGCCGGTCCCGGGCTTCCGGCTCGCGCGCGGGCTTCGGCGAAGAGTTGGCGGAGGCTGTAGCGGCCGCGCAGGTCGAGGGATTGGACCGTCCGCGGGGCGTAGACGAGCAGTTCCTCGGCTTGCTGATCCAGCACGAGCAGCACGTCGGCGCTGCCGCCGTCACAGGTGAGCATCGCCATGTCGCCGCCGGCGCCGACGGCCGTCATGCCTGAGAGGCCGTTGACGTTCTGCGCCAGCGCCGAAGGCGCGGGGGCGATCAGGGCCTGCCAGAGCAGGACGCCCAGGCCGCCGGCCAGGAGCGCCAGGGCGATGTTGACGCGCGAGACGGGGGACGCGCTGGGGCGTGTCGCGTCCGCGCTCGTCGCCTGCGATGATGATCGTGCGTGCGTGTGCATCAGCGGGCCCTCCCCGCGGCGGCGCTGTCGGCGTTGAGGTCGCGGAAGCCGAATGGTTCGAGCCGCTGGTCAGAGGAGCCGTAACGCAGGGCGATCAGTTCGCGATTGACCGCGTCGGCGATGTAAATCCCCGAGGTGTTGGACCCCAGCACCCGCCCAGCGAGCATGACATACTGCCCGCGCGGCCGCGATGCGATCCCGCCCCCCCCGCCCCCCCCACCTTGCATCGTCGCCACTGCCCGCGGCAAGACCGTCAGCAGCAGCCCCGCAAGCAGCACCGCATTGACCCCCAGAAGCACACGAGTTGAACGCCGCATCGATCGCACGTGGAAGCTCCTTGGGCTTTGAGGCAAGAGGGGGTTTTGTTGCACGGAGGCGCGGAGACGCGGAGAAGAGGAAGGTTGAAGGAGGAAGGTTGAATGAGAAGGTGGGTGGGTGCTCGAACGCTGCCGAAGCGCCAGCGACCTGCTTGATATGGCCATTTGGCCATTTGGCACTTTGGCCAT
>JALOQT010000106.1 GCA_025453375.1 Phycisphaerales bacterium
AACCTCATGGGCGGCAGACGCTTGCGCGCCAGGCCGACGCGGCGGCGGCGGTCGCTCGCGCTCGGCGGGGTGGCGCGGTGTCCGTCGTGGCCCCGCTGGAGACGCGCTGGGGCGTGGTGCTGGCCGATGGGCCGATGGGGGCGACGGCCAACTTGCTGGCCGAGGTACGCCGGCGCGATGGCACGCCTGTCGCGGGCGCCTCGACGCTCTTTGTTGCGGATCGCGAAGTGGCGCGGCGGATGTTGCCGCGGACGGCGCTGGTGTCTCGTGCGGTGAGCGTGTCGGCTGGCGAGGCGGTAACGTTGCGGGTGGAGTGTGATGCTGCAGTGCTCGCCGCGCTGCCGGACGTGGCGCGGGCGGCCCTGGATGGCGCGTGGTTACAGATTCGCGTCGCCCCGCCGCTGCTCGGGGGCGATGCGGGGGCGATGGTGCTTGTTGATGGGCTTTCGTCTGTGCGATCGGACAGCGAGGCATCGATATTTGCTGCCGCGCTGACGGCCAGCGGGCACGCCGCAGAGGTGCTGCCGAGCGAGGTTGTGCCGGCGATGGTGTCCAGTTCGCACGTGTCGCTGCCTCTGAGCGGCGGGTATCGCGTCACGCGTGCTGGCTTGGTCAGCGAGGCGACGATTCGTGCGCGGATGGCGCTGCGGGTGCTTTTGGTGTGCACGGGCAACACGTGCCGCAGCCCGATGGCCGAGGCGCTGACGATGGACTTGGCTGAGCGTCAGGCCCCGGGCAGTGTGCCGATCGTGGCGACCAGCGCGGGGGCGAGTGCGATGGAGGGCCAGCCGACGAGCCGCGAGGCGATCGACGCCCTTGGCGTGCTGGGCGTGACGGCGCGCGGGACGGGGCGAAGCCGCGGATTGACCGCTGAGCGGGCGGCAGAGGCGGACGTGATCTTCGCGATGACGCGGAGCCACGCTCGCGCGGCACGAGCGATTGCCGGGCCGGGCGCGAGGGTGGCACTGCTCGACCCGGAGGGCGCGGATGTCGCTGATCCGATCGGGCAGGGGCCGGAGGTCTATGTGCAGACGGCGCGGGCGATGCGGGCGATGCTCAGCACCCGCCTGGCGGCGCTGCAGGCGGAAATGCGTGAGACTGGAATGACCGGTGGCTGGGCAAACCGTGGCGACGGGAGGACATCGTGAGTGAAGGCATGAAGCTCGGGCTCGGGGCGGATCATCGTGGTGCGGCGTCGGCCAAGCAGCTGTACGCGCGGCTGGTGGCGCTGGGCCACCGTGTTGATACGTTCTCCTCACTCACCGGCGAGACGTGTGACTATCCGATCCCGGCGTATCAGGTTGGCAGCGCGATCGCGGCGGGGACGATCGAACGCGGCATCCTGATCTGCGGGACGGGCATCGGCATGTGCATAGCGGCCAACAAGGTGCCCGGCGTGCGGGCGGCGCTGGCCCATGATGAACTGACGGCGGAGATCAGCCGCACGCACAATGACGCGAACGTGCTGTGCCTGTCGGCGGATCTGCTCGGGCAGCGGCTGATCGAGAAACTCGTCGAAACGTTTCTGGCCACGCCATTCCAAGGCGGGCGGCACGCGCGGCGGCTGGAGGAAATCGCGGTGATCGAGGCTGGGCGCGACCCGGCGACCACGCGGGCGTGAGGCGGCAAGCGGGCTGGAATCATGCGGGAAGCAAAGTCACTTCGCGTGGGGCCAGTTCGCTACGCTCTGGCATGAGTGGACCGACAGATGATGCGGTGCGTGAGGACTCGACGATCGAGCGGCAAGCCGGCCTGAACATGGCCGCCGACGCGAGCGAGACGTTTGTTCGCGATGGGCGGGCGGCGTTGTCGCTCATTGAGCGATACTGGACGCGGCTCATCGCGGGCGATCCGACATTGCCCGTCAAGCCGGTGATGCAGCCGGGGGACTTGATGTCGCGGCTGCCGATCAGTGCGCCGGAGGCGGGCGAGCCGATCGAGGTGGCGCTGCGGGATATCGAGCGGGAGATTGTGCCGGCGCTGACGCACTGGCAGCATCCGCATTTTTATGCGTACTTTCCTGCCAACGGCTCGCCGCCGGCGGTGGTGGGGGAGTTGCTGTCAGCGGGGCTTGGCGTCAATGGCATGCTGTGGGCGACGAGCCCCGCGGCGACAGAACTGGAACAACGCGTGCTGGACTGGATGCAGGAGGCGCTGGGCCTGCCTGCGACGTTCCGGAATAATTCGCAGCGTGGCGGCGGGTGCATTCAGGGGACGGCCAGCGAGGCGACGCTCGTGGCGTTGATCGCGGCGCGGAGCCGGGCGAGACGGGCGGGACATCGTGGGCCCCTCACGGCGTATTGCTCGGCGCAGGCGCACTCGTCGGTGCTGAAAGCGGGGTTGATTGCGGGGTTGGCCGATGGGCCCGATGGTGTCGGGCATGATGGCAGCGCGGTGCGGATGGTGCCGGTGCGCGATGCGGACATGGCGATGGATGTCAAGGCACTTGGCACGATGATGGCGGAGGACCGTGCGGCGGGGAAGCGGCCGATCTTTGTCTGTGCGACGCTCGGCAGCACGGGCACGATGGCGTTTGACGATCTGCGGGCGATCGGGGCGTGTACGGATGAATCGGTGTGGATGCACGTCGATGCGGCGATGGCTGGTGCGGCGTGGGTGTGCCCGGAATTCCGCACGCCCCTGGAGGGCATCGAGCGGGCGGATAGCTTGTGCTTCAACCCGCACAAGTGGCTGCTGACGAGCTTTGACTGCGACTTGATGTGGACGCGCGATTGCGCGGCACTGACCGGGGCACTGAGCGTCACGCCGGAGTACCTCAAGACCACCACGACGGGGATGGTCACGGACTATCGCGACTGGCAAATCCCACTCGGGCGGCGGTTTCGGGCGTTGAAACTGTGGATGGTGCTCAGGCACTATGGCCTGGCACAACTGCGCACGTACATTCGCCACCACGTGCAGGCGGCGGCGGAGGCGGAGGGGACGCTGCGCGGCGATAGACGATTTGAAGTGCCGACGCCGCGGGAGAAGTCATCCCCGCTGGTGGTGTTTCGACTGGCTGGGCCCGAGCGGACGATCGGCGAGGCGAAGATGCTCAACGCGCAGAATGCCGAGTTCATGGCGAGGCTCAACGCCAGCGGGCGACTGCTGCTGAGCCACACGGTGATCCCTGCCGCTGGCGCGCACCGCGATGATCCGCAGTGGCCGGGGCGATACGTACTGCGCCTGGCGATCGGCGGCACGTTTACGACCAGCGAGCACGTGCGCGAGGCTGTCGCGATGATTCGGGCCGAAGCGGGAAGATGAGCGTGCTGGCGATGCGTCACGCCTCTTCGGCGAACTGAGCGAAGAGCTTGGGCCAGCGCGCGGCGAGGGCTTCCTCATCGTCCTCGTCGAAGGGCTTGCCAGTCGGCTTGCTGGGTTGCTTGACGTCGATGATCGTCATCGGCTCGGCGTCGTCCTCATCGAGGAGCAGTTCTTCATACGCCTCGTCGGCGATGTAGAGCAGGCCTTCGAGTTCGTAAATTTCTTCGTTCGAGAGTTTCATCGCAGCCAGGGCGCTGTCGGCGTCCTTGAGTGCGTTGTTGAACGCGGTCTGCCCCTGGGCGATGAGCCAGAGACGGAAGTATTCGAAGCCATCGTCGGAGCAACCACCGGCGATGATGTACGCCGCGCCCCAGAGGTCCCACGAATAGGCCTTGGCCAGCAGCGTGTCGAGCTGGGCGCGGAAGCCCACGATCTCATCGGGCTTCAGTTTGCCCAGCGCAGCGGTGACGGCCTCGCAGAAGTCGTCCTCTTCGATCACGCCGCGCTTCTTGCGGGCCTTCGCGCCGGTTTCGATGATCTTCCAGAAGGTCGCTTCGTCCATGATGGCGGGCTTGGGGGCGTTTGGCATGGGCGAAAGATATGGCGGGATGATCAGCGAGGTGCGGTGGGCGCATCACGCGGATGCTAAAGTGACGGGTGAGCGAACAGAGCCAGAAATACAGCACGGGAGCAGCCGGTCCGATCGTCGGGATTGACCTGGGCACGACCAACTCGCTGATCGCGGTGAGCGGCTGGCCGCGGGCGAGTGATGGGCCGCGCGTGGTGCGCCAAGCCGATGGGCGTGAGCATGCGGGCGAGGCGTTGCTTCCGTCGGTGGTGCGGTTCGAGGCCGATGGGTCGGTGGTGGTCGGCACGCGGGCGAAGGCCGAGGGGCCGCAGTATCCGCGGACGACGATCGCCAGCGTCAAGCGATTGATGGGGCGATCACTGCGGGATGCAGGAAGCGATGTCGGGTTCGTGTCGTACGAAGTCGTCGAGGGGCCGGGGCAGACGGCACGGGTGCGGCTGCCAGCGCCGCTGAACCGGGATGTCTCGCCGCAGGAGGTGTCGGCGCACGTGCTGCGTGCACTGCGGGCGCGGGCCGAGGCGGCGCTGGGCGTCAAGGTGGAGCGTGCGGTCATCACCGTGCCGGCATATTTCGATGATGCCCAGCGTCAGGCGACGCGTGACGCCGCCCGGCTGGCGGGGTTGGAGGCGGTGCGACTCGTCGCCGAGCCGACGGCGGCGGCGCTGGCGTATGGCCTGGGTATCGCGGCGTCGGGCGTGCGGCGGGCACAAACGATGGTCGTCTATGACCTCGGCGGCGGGACGTTTGATGTGTCGGTGCTGCGATTGACGCCGCGCGGGGGTGGGGGCCAAAGCGGGGGCCAGGGCGGGGCCGATGCGTTTGAAGTGCTCGCGACGGCAGGGGACACGCACCTGGGTGGAGATGATGTCGACTTTGCCGTGATGCGGTGGCTCGTAGAGCAGGCGATTGCGATACGGACGGACCTGCCAACCCCGAGTGATGCGGCGCGGCGGCGGTTGCTGGCTGAGGCCGAGCGGGCGAAGATCGCGCTGAGCGATGCGGAGTCGATCGAGGTCGATCTGGCGTGGCTGGTCGGCGGGGATGGGCCGGCAAGCCGCGCGGTGTTGACGCGAACGACGCTTGAAGGGTTGTGTGCAGGGTTGATTGACCGCACGCTCGCGGCGTGCAGGCGTGCGCTGCGGGATGCGCGCGATGCGATGGACGGGCAGGGTGTCGAAGGTGTCGATGCGGTGATCCTCGTCGGTGGGGCGACGCGGATGCCAGTGGTGCGCCGACGTGTAGCGGAGTTCTTCGGGCGCGAG
>JALOQT010000107.1 GCA_025453375.1 Phycisphaerales bacterium
TGACGGCATACAGCATCCGCGCGGTGGCGCGGGTCATCCGCGAGAAGGGCGCCGATGCGTGGTTCACCGATGAGCCGGCCGAGCTGCTGAGGTACTACGACCCCTTCAGCGACAGCCAGTTGCCCAAGGACGTGGCCGCGGCGTTCCCGAGCCTGATGGCCGGATTCCGCCAGGGGCCGGACATCCTGGATGTGTGGTTCGAAAGTGGCAGTTCGTGGAACAGCACGATGCGCGAGCGCGGGCTGGGCTATCCCGTCGACTTGTACCTCGAAGGGTCGGACCAGCACCGCGGGTGGTTCCAGTTGTCGCTGCTGCCGGCGCTGGGCGTGACGGGCAAGCCGCCCTTCAAGACGCTGCTGACGCACGGGTTTATGGTCGACAAGGACGGCAAGAAACTCAGCAAGTCCAAGGGCGACACCGTCGAGGGGCTGATGACCAAGTATGGCGCTGATGTGATGCGCTGGTGGGTCAGCAGCCTGGCGTATGAGAATGACGTGAAGGTTGACGAGTCGTACTTCAACGCCGCGGGTGAGAGCTATCGCAAGGTCCGCAACACGCTGCGGTTCATGCTCAGCAACTTGTATGACTTTGTGCCGACGTGCGAGAGCCGCGGGGGGGCAGATGCAAGCCCTGGGCACTGTGTGGACTTGGCGAGCCTCTCGCCGACGAGCCTGGACGCCTGGGTGCTGGCGGAGTTTGACACCCTCTCGGCGACGGTGATCGACGCGTATGACCGCTACGACTTCCGCACGGCCCATCTGGCGCTGTTTGACTTTGTCAACACGACGCTCAGCGCCGTGTATTGTGCGGCGATCAAGGACCGGCTGTATTGCGACGCGCCCAACAGCCCGCGCCGCCGCGCGACGCAGACGGTGTTGTGGGAACTGACCGACGGCCTGTGCCGCCTGCTGGCGCCGATCCTCTGCCACACGGCCGATGAGGCGTATCGCGCGCTGTGGAAGGTGGGCGAGGCCGGCTCGACGGCGCCGGCGGATGCGTGCGTACACCTCAAGGGCTTTGTCAGCACCGAGGGCAAGCCGGGCTTCGGCGTCAAGGCCGACGCGGCGTGGAGCGCCGTCTTTGCCGTGCGCGAGGCGGCGATGGTCGCTATCGAGGCGGCCAAGAAGAGCCTGGGCGTCGACAACCCGCTGGACATGGGTGTGACGCTGCCGGTGCCCAGCGACGTCGCCCACGCCGCGGCGTGCGGACGTATGGACACGAACGAACTGGCCGACCTCTTCGGCGTCTCACGCGTGACGTGGGGTGCGGGGGGAACGTCGGTGACTGTGGCGGACCTCCGCAGCGAGCCGCTCTGCGAGCGCAGCCGCAAGCGCGATGTCACAGTCAAGCCGCGAGCCAAAGCTGGCGGCGCGATGCTGAGCGACCGTGACGCAGTGGTGGTGGGGGCGGTGTGAGGCGTTGGGTAGGACGGGACCTCCGGGACCGTCATCGGTGCGAAGCACCGACCGCCCTGAGCGCGGTGTAGTGGGCGCGCGACGTGAGACGTGAGACGTGAGACGCACCCTCATCCGCCGTGGGTCCGCTGAACGCGGGCCTTGGCATCTTCTCCCGCCCCCCACGGCGGGCGAAGGGGTTGTGCGTTCGATCGCTAACGCGCCGATCGCGGCGTAATTGGGCCACGCACCGTGGCCCTGCGTCGCTCCGTCGCTTCGTCGCTTCTACCCCAGCAATTTGATATCCCGCCACGCCGGGAAATCTGTCCGCCATTGGCGCAGGGCGCGGAGGTCAAGGTCGACCGTCAGGGTGGTTTCCTCGCCGCCGAGTTCGGCGAGGATGTCGCCCTTGGGGCCGACGGCGAAGCTTTCGCCGCCGTACTTCAGGTGCGGGTCGTTGCCGGCGCGGTTGACGCACAGGACGTAGGCCTGGTTCTCGATCGCGCGGGCGATGGCCAGCGCGCGGCGGTGGCTGGCCCGCACGCTCGGCCAGTTGGCGATGACGGTGTAGACCTCCGCCCCGCCCAGCAGGCCGGCGCGGAAAAGCTCTGGGAAGCGCAGGTCATAGCAAATCGTCGGACACACACGCGTGCCTGAGGCACTCAGGGCCGGCGCAGCCGAGGCTGCATCTCCTGCCTTCCCGCCGTCGCTCCGTCGCTCCGCCGCTCCGTCGGTCTCGCCGCCCCCCCCCCCACCGAGGAACGCCTCAATCGGCTGCCAGTCAAACAGCCCGATGCGAGATCCGCCCAGGAAGTGCTCGCTCTCGCGCCCGAAGCTAAAGGGGTGCACCTTGTCATACTCGCAGATGATGCTGCCGTCGGGCGCCGCAACAGTGCAGCGGTTGCGGCCTTTGCCCTCCGGGCCGAGGACCGTGCGCGAGCCAACGAGGGTGATCCGCCGCCGGGCCGCTTCCTCGATGATGAAGCGGAAAGTGGACTGATCGACATCGGCCGTCACGTCAAGGTTGAAGCTGAAGCCTGTGTCGAAGAGTTCCGGCAGGACGACCAAGTCCCCCGGCTGCAGCAGGCCCTTCTGGGCGATGCGATCAATCAGCGCGCGAGCACGGCGGCGGTTCGCCGCGCGATCTTCCCACGTCAGGTCCATCTGCACAAGGTGTGCCCGCATGGCGGAGGTTAGGGAGGATTCGGCGTGCGCGCCGGCCTAGGGCGTGCTGCGGGCACGCAGCCACGCTTCGAAGGCGAGCTGGTCGGCGAGGGTCACCACGCCGTCGGCGTTGAGGTCCGTCGGCGAGACAAAGGCACGATACAGGTCCTCGATGGTCAGGCGACGGTCACGATCGAGGTCGCACGTCCAGGGCAGTGGTGGGCCGCCGGCAGCGAGGGCTGCCGCCGCGTTGACCCAGCCGGCGCCGAGTTGCTCGACGAAGCTCGGGTTCTGCGCGTCGATGTTCGTGGCGGTGGTGCGAATCTGCTCGCGGATGACTTCCGCCGGGGTGAGTGGGCCGATTGATCGCAGCAGCGCCGCGACGCCCGCGACAAGCGGCGAGGCGAAGCTCGTGCCCTGTGCCGTGCCGAAGCCCCCGCCCGGGACCGGGCCGATCGCGCCCTGCCCGGGCGCGGCAATCGTGACCCACGCGCCGAAGTTGCTGAACTCTGACCGCACACGCTGCGCATCGGTCGATGCGACGGCGATCACCCCGAGTGAGGCCAGGCCCGCGGGGCTGCGCGGCGGGCTGGACGCATCGTCATTGCCCGCCGCGGCGACGATGATGATCCCGCGTGCGTGCGCCTCGCTGACGGCGGCTTTGAGCAGGTCCGGATCAGCGGTGGTGCCGAGACTGATGTTGATCACCTGCGCGCCGCGATCAATCGCGTGATAGATGCCCTGGGCCAAGGCAAAGGTGGTGGTTTGGCCGAAGGAATCCAGCACGCGAATGGGCAGAATCGTCGCCTCCGGGGCGACGCGCAGCACCAGGCCGGCGACGAGCGTGCCATGGCCGCGCAGCGGGCCGGGGCCGACGTCAGCGAGGTTCGTGGTGTCATCGAGGAAGTTGAACCCACCTGGCGCGATGCGCCCGGCGAAGAGCGGGTGCGTGCTGTCGATCCCCGAGTCGATCACGGCGACGATCACGCCGCGACCAGTCGAGATCGGCAGGGCCTGCGGCACGCCGAGCAGGCCAGGCGTCGGATCATTCTGAAACGCGCCAGATGATGAAGCGAGGAAAAACGTCTGCGTCGAGCCTGTGGGGTCGACATCCTGCCCGAAGAAGTTCAAGTCGGCGCTGAGCACTCGCGGATCGAGGTCCAGCGTCTGTTCGAAGGCCTGCTCGTCGGCGTTGAGCGGCAGCAGCAACTGATGGATGTTGCGGCCGGCGATGATGCGGAGAGACTGCGTGCCGTATTGCGCGTTGAACGCGGCAACATCTGTGCCCGGCGCGAAGCGGACGAGGGCCTGTCGCGGAACGAACTCCTCGCCGCCGGCGTGAGCGAGCGTCGGCAGCGCGAAGGTGATCAGCAACAGCCAGCGAGCGAAGAAGGCGAGTGATGGACGATTCATGCAGCACCTCCGTGCAGCGTGAGGCCGGCGAACTGGTGAAACGGCCGCCCGGCATCGGTCGCCTGCGTCTGAACATTCGCCAGTGCATTGGCGAGGGCAGACATGTTCAGGCCAGCGGGCGCGATGCGAGCCAGATGGCTGTGCAACGCATGGACAATCCCTGATGACGTGTCATCATGCAGCGGCCACTGCGCCGCAATGACGGCGCGCGCCCCGGCCCCGAGCACCGCGCGAACGAGGCCCTGCTGCTCCTCGCCGAAGCGGACGGCGCGGGCCGTTGAGCAGCCTGCGAGCACGATGATCGTGCCAGGCTTGATCGCACCAGCCAACTGGCGCGCGGTGATCCACCCGCCGCTGCACATGATGCGGGAGGACATGGGGAACTCCGCGTCAAACAGCGCGTGGCCCGCGAAGTGCACGACATCGGCCCGCGGCAGCGCGGCCAAGGCGGCAGCGGGCGATGCATCGGCGCCGGCGAGGAGCGATGCGTGCTCCCAGCAGTCCGCCACGCTTCGCGCCTCGGTTTCGGCCTGCGGGGCGATCGAATCGGCGACGCCGATCGACAGCACGCGGGGCGGAGCGGCGGGCGTGATGTGGCTGGTGGTTGAGGCCCAATGCCGTGTGTTGCGCATCGCGGCGAAGGTCGCGCTGGGGACGTACCACATCGAGCCGGCGGCGGGCATCGACGCGCGATCTGACCAGGCGGCCAGAAGAGGCGCGGCGTGCAGATCGCCGCACGGCGCGAGCATGACGTGCAAGGCGGTGTGAAGCCGTTGAGCAATCGGCCCGAGCACGGCAGTCGAAAGTTCTGTGGCCAGTGTGCGGGCCTGCTGGCGATCATCCAGCCCGGCGCACGCACGGGCGAGGGCGAGATCGAGGCGGCGCGTCAGGGTCTGCCAGTGTGCGTTGGTCGTCAGGCGGCGGTGGATGACGACGTCGCCTGGCGTGAGGATGACGCACGAGAGATCATCGCCATCGAGAAAGAGGCTGACATACACCGCGCCGGGTGCGAGGCAGGCTTGGAGGGCCTCAATACTCATCGGCTCGACGGCGGGGTTGAGTGCGGAGCTCTGCGTGATGATCGCTCGATGGGCCTGCTGATGTTCGAGCTGGCGCAGGCGCGCCCGCACGCGTGTGG